>DASQHV010000229.1:0-13761 GCA_035631915.1 Candidatus Acidiferrales bacterium
GGGCCCAGCCCTGCACCCGCGGGAAGAAAAGGATCAAAAAATTGGGATGCGGCCGCAGCGGCCTGTTAGGAAGTTGGGGGCGCGAAGACGCGCAGGACGGTGAGCGGCGGGAGCGTGTCGCCGTAGTTGTCATTCTGAGCGAGGCGTGTGTCGGTGACACACCGGAGTCGAAGAATCCCGACGCGCGATCTTACGTACATTTTGAGTTGGTCGGAAAAGGATCCGAGATCTTTCGACTTCGCGGACTCCGCTCAGCGATGACAGAAAGGAGGCGGTCTACCCGCTGCAGAGTCCGCACAACGGCGGTCGTTGCCGTCTTGGCGACTAAGGTTCTAACAGGCCGCTGCGGCCGCATCCTGTTTTCTTTTGCCCCGGGTGCAGGGGTGGCCCCTGCCGGGGTTGCGGGGCGCGAGCCCCGCTACAGTTCCATTCCCGGGGGACGTCTCCTGTTTGCTACAGCATAATTCCTTGTCTTTAGACGTGCGCGATGGTATCCAATTCGCTGCGCTTGAGGGGCTGACGTGCAGGATCCGTTCGGGTTCTGGGCGCGTACAGGGGGGCGTCCCCTGAATGCGGAGAATCGGTACGAATTTGTAAGTGGGTTTTTACGGAGGGGGAACATGGCCTCTGCAAGTGCTGAGAGATCATTTCGCGCACGACTGAAGCTGGCGACGGCGTCGATCGTGGTGATGGCGGGCGTCGCGGCGCTGGTGGCGTGGACGTCGCCGCCGCGCACCGCGGAGCAGAATTCGCTGCTCGCGAAGCAGAGCGAGCAGGCGCGCGCCGACGCGCGCAACGCGGCATTGAAGAGTCTCGCGTCGATGCCGCTCTATTTCGAGCGCAACCAGGGGCAGACCGATCCGCGGGTACGCTACCTGTCACACGGCAGCCGCTACTCGTTGTTCGTGACCGACGACGCGACGGTGATCTCGATGGTCGGCGGTAGGGTGCATCAGGGGCCCACGCTCGCGACGGTGAGCGCGCCGGCCGGGACGATGCCGGAGGAGAAGCTGGTCGCGTCGGCGGTGCGGATCAAAATGATCGGCGCGAATCCGCAGCCCGAAGTCACGGGCATCGAGCCGTTGCCCGGAAAAATCAACTACCTGATCGGGCGCGACGAATCGAAGTACCACAGGAACGTTCCGACCTTCGCGCGCGTGAAAGTTGCGGGCGTGTATCCCGGCGTCGACGTGATTCACTACGGGACGCGCGACGCGCTCGAGTACGATATCGTGGCGGCGCCGAACGCTGATGTGTCGAAGATCAGGTTTGCGATCGAGGGCAACGCGACGACGACGACCGACGCGGCGGGAAATCTCAGAATCGCGACGGCGGCTGGGCTGGTGATGATGAGCAAGCCGCGGATCTATCAGACCGCGGACGATGGGCATCAGATCGCGATCGACGGCGGGTTCGTGCTGTCGAAGGCGGGCACGGTCGAGGACGGCGTGGCGCGGCGCGAAGTGGGAATCGAGCTGGCGAAGTACGATCGCACGCGGCAGGTGGTGATCGATCCGGCGACGGCGATCCTGCTGTACTCGACCTACGTCGGCGGGCACGCGTCGAGCGTGGGGCCGGTCAACCTGGAGCAATTCTCGAACGTCACGAACAACACGCCGCTGACGGTGGCGGACGTGGGAGTCGACGTGGCGCTGGATTCGGCTAACCATCCGTACGTGACGGGCGTGGCGTACTCGAATGATTTTCCGACGCCGAATGCATTCAGCCACTCGGAGGTCGGCGCCAACGCGCCGCCGATGCAGAACCCGAACATTTTCGTCGCGAAGTTCGATCCGACGATGAGCGGAGCGGCGTCGCTGCTGTACGGCACCTATATCGGCGGCGCCGGCGACACGGCCGCCGGCGACGTGGGGCATGGCAACGGCGACCTGGGGTTTGGAATAGCGGTGGACGCGTCGAACCAGGCATTCGTGGTCGGACAGACGTACTCGGAGAATTTTCCGGAGACCAACAAGTGCGGCGGGTTCGGGCAGACGATCAATCACGCGCAACCGTTCACCAACGTCGGCTTCGTGTTGAAGATGAACGCGACCGGCAGCGACCTGGTGTACTCGTGTTACATCAACGGCTTCCACAACGCGACCGAGTCGCGGGTGGCGCTGTTCCCGGCCAACTGCGGAGCGACGACGTGGAAGGCGTTCGTGTCGGGATCGACGCAGAGCAACGGGTCGCAGGCGAAGGGGGAGCCGTCGTGGCCGGTGACGGGAAACGCATTCCAGAGCATGCTGGCGTCGTCGGCGAACGGCAACAAGAGCAATGCGACGTTCCTGGTGATGCACGAAGACGGACAGTCGCTGGACTACGCGACGCTATACGGCGGTGCGGGCAACGGCAGCAACGCGGACACGGGAATCGCGGTCGCAGTGCAGCCGGATGGTCAGGGCGTGATCACGGGCGCCACGTTCTCGACCAATCTGACAATGCAAAATGCGGCGGTGTCGACGTTCACGGGCAACAACGCTTTGACCAGCAACGCGTTCGTGGCGCGATTCGATCCGACGAAGGCCGGAGCGGCCTCGCTGACCTATGCGACGTACCTGGGCGGCAGCGGTGCGACCGGGACCTTATCGGTCATAAATTTTTCGCTGTCGGTGGGAGACTTGGGAACCGGGATCCAGGTTGATTCGGGCTCGGGCAAAATCTGGGTGACGGGTCTGACAGCGTCAACGGACTTTCCGATAGGCTCCTCCGGAAAAGCGTTCCAATCGACGAACCATGCGGCGACGTTCTGCGGCGGGACGCCCAACCCGCCGGCGACGGCTGCGTTCATCGATGCATTGGATACGACGCAGGCGGGGCTGGCGCAGATTGTCTATGGGACGTTTTTCGGCGGTTGCGGGATCAAATTCAACGGACCGTTTGGCGGTTCGATTGGATTTGCCGACGCGCCGACGGATATCCACGTCAGCGGCGACAAGGTCTATATCGCCGGCGCGACGGCGAGCGGGATTATCGCAAACTCGTTTCCGCTGAGCACCAACGTGCTGCCCTGCGGAGCGCAAGCGGGCACGGCGACGCCGACTGCGACGCCGAATCCGCCGCAACTGAACCGGAACTTCAGCGCCGGACTAAATATCGGCAACGGCATCTCGATTCCGCTGACGGCATTCGTAACCGAACTCGATACGGCGCAGGCGATCAATGCGAACGAGCTGATATTCTCGGCACTGATAGGCGGGTCGGGACAGATGGACGTCGCGGGCGGCGTCACGCTGGATTCGAACAACCATATCGTGGTGGCGGGATTCACCTACTCGAACGACTATCCGCTGACGACCAACGCGTTCCAATTTTCGAACAACGCGCTGGCTCAATCCGCAACCAACGCGTTCCTGGCGGTGATCGATCCGGCGGGCACAGTGTGTCCTTCGAACTTTACGCATCCGACGCCGACACCGACGATGAGTCCGACGCCGACGGCAAGCAGAACGCCAACGCCTACGGCGAGCAGGACGCCGACGCCGACCGCGAGCGCGACTCCGACAGCGTCGAGGACACCGACGCCGACGGCGAGCGCAACTCCAACGGCAAGCAGGACGGCGACCCCGACGGCCACGGCCTCGAGGACGCCGACGCCGACGGCGACGTCGACGTCGACGAGTTCGCCGACGCCGTCGATGACCCCAACTGCGACGGCAAGCCGGACGCCGACACCGACGGCAAGCAGCACGTCGACACCAACGATGAGTGCGACGCCGACGGCGAGCGCAACTCCGACGCCGACGGCGACTCGCACGGCGACACCGACACCGACCGCGACTCCGGCATCGCTGGGGCGGATCTCGGTCTCGACCAAACCGATCGTGCTGAAAGGGAAGCCGGGGAAACCCAAAACGAAGAAGCTCAAGGTAAAGAACGTCGGAACCGGGCCGCTCAATGTGACCGGGACCGGCGGGCTGACTGCGCCGCTCTCGTCGTCGGGCGGCGGCGTGATTGCGCCGAAGAAGAATCTGACGGTTAACGTCACCGATTCACCGACCACGGGTGGGAGCACGACCACGCAGACCTTGAAGATCTTCAGCAACGATCCCGGCAAGCCGGAAGTGGACATTTCTGTAACCGGCAATTCACCGTAGCCGGCGTCCGGTTTGGAGTGTGAAGAGGCGGCCTGCGGGCCGCCTCTTTTTTTCTGGGAGAATTCGAGGGCGCGGCGCGCGGGATTCTGTTAGAAATTTTCCACGATGAAATCCGACGACGTAGTGATCGAAGTGTCGGCGCTGCGCGTCGAGCGTGAGGCCGTGATAATCCGGCGCGTCGATTGGCGCGTCGCACGCGGCGAGAACTGGGCGATCCTGGGCGCGAACGGGAGCGGCAAGACCTCGCTGCTGCGCGCGTTGACGGGATATCTCGCGCCGACGGCGGGCAGTATCAAGGTGCTCGGCGAAACCTACGGGCGCTCGGACTGGCGCGAGCTGCGCACCCGCGTCGGGATGGTGAGCTCGAGCGTTCACCAGCTGATGGAAGACGGGGAGACGGCTCTGAGAGCGGTGATCAGCGGACGGTACGCACAGATTGGGTTCTGGGGTGCAGCGACGGCGCGCGACCGTCGCGAGGCGGCGGCGATTCTGAAGCGGGTCGAGGCGCGCGATTTGCGCGATCGGCCGTGGGCCTACCTGTCGCAGGGCGAGCGGCAGCGCGTGCTGATCGGGCGGGCGTTGATGGCGTCGCCGGAGCTGATGATTTTGGACGAGCCGTGCGCGGGACTCGATCCGGTGGCGCGCGAACATTTCCTGCAGTTCATCGGGCGGCTCGCGCGCTCGCGTGGCGCGCCGACGATCGTACTGGTGACGCATCACGTCGAGGAAATAATCGCGGAGTTTTCGCACGTGATGATCCTGAAGGCGGGCGCGGTGCTCGCGTCGGGGCCGCGCGCGCAGATGCTCAATTCAAAGAATTTGTCGCGCGCATTCGGCGCCCGAGTTCATCTTGCGCGAACGCGCGGCCGCTACTCGCTCGCCGTCAGGCCGCATGCGCGAGTCGTGATCTGACTCGTTGACCAGCGGACATAGACCAAGCATCGGCCGAAGAGGGGTCGTAGGGCGGAAAAGTTCAGGGATGAACTGTTCAGCCTTACGCGTGGCGGTCGCGCGGCGCACAATGCGCGTCGATGGATCACCTCATTACACGCGCCGGCGGTGAAAGCGAAACGTGGGCGGGCAAACTGATTCCTTCGTTCGTGATCGATACCGCCGGCGTGCCTGCCCCCTCCGAGCAGGACGGCGGGCAGCAGTCGTCGGCGCCGGAATGGATCGAGCTGCTGCCCGGCGGGGTGTTCTTCGGGCGCGACGGGCGCGGACCATTTCGGCTTGACGATCCGGCGGCGGTGATCGAGGCGACGGCGGCGCTGGGGATCAGCGCGGGGCTGCCGATCGACTATGACCACGCGACGGATCTCGGGGCGTCGGAGGGGCGGCCGGCGCCGGCGGCGGGATGGATTCGCGAGCTCAAGGTGCGTGGCGCGTCGCTGTGGGGGCGGGTGGAATGGACGGCGCGGGGCGCGGCGTCGATCGTGGCGCGCGAGTATCGCTACGTGTCGCCGGTGTTCCAGTTCGATCCGAAGGACGGCAGCGTGACGCGGCTGCTGCGGGCGGGGCTGACCAACAATCCAAATCTTCATCTGACCGCGATTGCCTCGGCGCGGGCGGAGGGCGTCGCGGCAGGAGATGAATTCATGAAATTTCCAATCGAGGAACTGCGCGAGCTGCTGCATCTCGGGGGCGACGCGACGGCGGCCGAAGTAATCGCCAGAGTGCGCGAAATTTCGGCGGGCGCGGACGCGGCGCGCGGGGCATCGGCGGTGCACGCGCACGACCCGGCGCATTACGTGGCGATCGCAGAATACGAGCGCGCGCTCACGGAACTCAACGCGCTCAGGGCCGACGTGGTGCGCGAGCGCGCGGCGCATACGGTGGAGACGGCGATTCGGGCGGGCAAGATCGTGCCGGCGCAGCGCGCGTGGGCGATCGCATACTGCGTGGCCGACCCGCGCGGGTTCGAGGCGTTCGCGGCCAAGCAGCCGGCGGTGGTCGGGGCCGGGACGATTCTCAACGGCGAGCCGCCGTTCGAGCGGCGGCCGGGCGCAATGACGGCGGCGGAAGTGAGCATCTGCGCGCAGCTGGGCCTCAAGCACGCGGATTTCGGCCGGCGCAAGCGCGGGCGGGCGGACTTCCTGAGCCTGGAGCAGGGGCCGGCGACGGAGACGGGCGGCGCGAAGGAATAACTGGCGCGCGAAGCGGCGCAGCGGGCGCAGCAGGCGCGTATCACCAAGGTGAAAAGATGGCGGCACTAACCAATGCGCGCAACACGCCCGAGATGGCGGACGGCGGACGGATGCGGGTGTACCCGGTCGAGGCGAACAGCAACGTATACCTGGGCGGGATGGTCGCGCTGAATGCGGCGGGCAACGCGGTGCCGGCGTCGGCGACGACGACGGTGGCGAATGCGCTCCGGGTGGTCGGGCGCGCTGAGTACGTGAAGAACGGGATTCCGGGGCAGAATGCGCTCAACAATCCGGGCGCGGCGGGCGCGATCTCGATCGCGGTGCGCAAGGGCGTGTTCCTCTACGCGAGCGACGGGTCGGTGGGCGCGGCGCAGTTGGGGCTCCAGTGTTTCGCGGTGGACGACAACACGGTGGCGGCGACGGACCGGGCGTCGGGCGCGTCGGTGCAGCAATACGCGGTGGCGGGAGCGGTGGTGGCGATCGATCCGAGCGGGCAGGTGTGGGTCGATTTCTGGCATCAGGCGGTCGCGGCCGCGTGAGGATGACCCCAATTCGCGCAATCGAGGAACTGAGGAAGAATTAGATGGAAATCAGCGCAGCGAACCTGACCGCATTGTTCACCGGCTTCGACGTCGTATTTCAGCGCGGATTCGAAAAGCCGCCGTCGTACTACGAACAGATCACGAGCGTGGTGCGCTCGGCGTCGCGCCAGACCACCTATCCGTGGCTCGGACGCACTACCAAGTTCCGCGAGTGGCTAGGCGACAGAGTAGTGCAGGCGCTCGAAACGCATACCTACACGATAGTCAATCGGAACTTCGAGGACACGGTCGCGATCGATCGAAATGATATCGAAGACGATACCTACGGCGCGTACGAGCCGATAATCGAGCAGCTCGGCTGGGACACCAAGGTGCATCCGGACATTTTGCTGTTCGCGATGATCAAGGACGCGGTGCAGAACCCGGGCAACGTGGTGGGTTTCGACGGGCAGCCGTTTTTTTCGGCGAGCCATCCGGTGGGACTGCTGGGCCAGGCGGGAAGCACGGCGGCGAATATCAACTCGAGCGGGTCGGGCGCGTACTGGTTCCTGATCGATGCGTCGCGGGTGATTCGGCCGTTCATCTTTCAACTGAGACGGGAATACGCGGTGACGCGGATGAGCGCGGTGACGGACGAGGGCGTGTTCAACCGGCGCGAGTTCCGCTACGGCGTCGACGGGCGCGCGAACACGGGGGTTGGGCTCTGGCAGTTGGCATACGCGAGCAACATGGATCTCAGCAATCCGGCGAACTACGGTGCGGCGCGCGCGGCGATGCGGGCGCTTAAGACCGACGCGGGGCAGCCGTTCGGCGCGCTGTCGAGCCGCAACGGAACGTACCTGCTGGTGCCGCCGTCGCTGGAGGAGGTCGCGCGGCAACTGCTGCACGCGGAGCTCAGCGCGGGCGTCGGGGCGAGCGCGAACGTTTCGACCTCGAACATCTGGCGCAACAGCGCCGACCTGATCGTCAGTGAGTACCTGTCATAGAAAGCCGATTGCCGGAAGGAGTTTCCCTGAGCCGGTCGCAAGCGGGTTCCCTCCTGCCCGCGAGACCGGAATGCGGTCCGACTCTCCGCGGGCGAAGGCATCAAAGCCGACGCCCGCGGAGAGACAAGTGCATAGTCGACTGACTATTGAGATTGAGGAACCAATCGTGAGCTACGCAAGCGTCCAGGACATGGTGAATCGCTATCCGAATCGCGACCTGGTGCAACTGACTAATGAGGATCCGGCTGCGACGACGGTCAACCAGGCGCCAATCGTGGTGGCGCTGGCCGACGCGTCGTCGGAGATCGACGGCTATATCGAGGCGCGCTTCGCACTGCCGCTCGCCGATCCGCCCGCAATACTGAATCGGCTCGCGACCGATATCGCGATGTACCGGATGCAGACGCTGCGGCCGCTGCACGATTTGCTGGATGCGCGGCGGCGCTACGAGGACGCAGTCGCGATGCTGACGAAGGTCGCGGCGGGCGAGCTGACGCTCGGAATCGGGGCTGACGGCAAGGAACCTCAAGTCGCCGGCGCGGTGGAGACCGTGCAGGGTCCGGATCGCATTTTCACCCGCAACAATCTGAAGGGTTACTGAGATGGGGGCGATGCTCGACGCGGCGTGGAACGGGGCGGTGTTTGCGCCGCCGACGCGAGTCGATATCGCGTCGATCGAAGCGGCGATCCTGGGGCAGCTGCGCGCACTGATCACGGGGATCGAAATCGCGCACTATCCGGACCGTCCCGAATCGTGGCGCATGACGCACCGCGTGGGCGCGGCGCTGGTGATGTACAAGGGCGCGGAGTATGGCGGCTTGCTCGACACGGCGGCCGTAATACAGGAGCGCAAGCTCGAGTTCGAGATCGCGCTGCTGATGCGCGACCTCGGTTGGAGCGTGGGCGGCGCAACCGCGGGACCGAGTCCCGGCGCGTACGCGATGATCGAAAGCATCCGCAACGCGCTCACCGGATTTCGCGCGCCGGGCTGCGGCAAGATGCATCCGGTGAGAGAAAAATTCGTCGAGCGCGACAAGCAGGGCGGGGTGTGGAGCTACGCGCTGACGTTTCATTTGACGACGCCGGCAGTCGAGGCGTCGACGACGGAGAACTTCCCGCTGTTCGTCAGGGGGCTCGCGATGGAGGAAGGCGGGGAGACGTCGATTGCGGTCGGTGCGGCGTCGTACACCTTCGACTCGAACGGCAGGGTAACGCTCGCGAACGGCAACGTGTTCGCGGTCAGCGTGATCGCGCAGGGCGGCGTCGCACGGAGGCTCGGCGTCGATTTCACGGTCGATCGGGTGAATGGAATTGTCGCAGCGATGTCCGGCGGCGCGATCGCGCCCGGCGAGACGGTTCAGATCGCATACCAGCGCGGCGAAGTGGCTATTGCGACAGCGGGTCAGAACGCGCCGACTAACTAGTCGGTCGTGATCGTGGATAATCTCAACTAAGTAATAGGTGATACATGCCAGCCAGCTTTCTGCATGGAATAGAAGTAGTCGAAGTGCCGAACGGGCCGGTGCCCGTGACGGTGGTGAAATCCGCGGTGATAGGGCTGGTTGGAACGGCGCCGTCGTGGGCGGTGAAGTCACCAGCGGTGGCTCCTGCGGCCAACATCCCGACGCTGGTGTCGTCGGCGCCGGACGCGGCCGCGTTCGGACCGCTGGTGCGCGGGTACTCGATTCCCTACGCGCTGGCGGCGATCCAGGCGCAGGCGGCGGGCCAGGCAGTGGTGGTCAATGTGTTTGACGCGACGCGGCATTTCACGGCGATCGCGGCGACGGCATTCACGTTCAGCGCGCAGGGAACGATCAACCTCGGACACATGGGCGTGTCGAACGTAGTAGTCACTAGCAGCCCGGCGGGAACGACTTACGTTGCGAACACGGACTATACGCTCGACGGGGTGAACGGCGTGATCACGATCGTCGGAACGGGCGCGGGCGGCCATATCACGGCGGGCGCGACGGTACTGGTCGCCTTCAACTATGCGGACCCGTCGAAAGTGACGGATAGCGATGTGATCGGCGCGGTAACGGGGGGCGTTTACACGGGGATGCAGGCGTTCCAGACGAACTACGGCACCCTGGGATTCTTTCCGAAGATTCTGATCGCGCCCGGCTACTCGCAGGACGCGGCAGTGGCGACGGCGCTGGCGGTGCTGGCGGACAAGATCCGCGCGATGGCGCTAATCGATTCGGCGCCCGCGACCTCACCGGCCGCGGCGATAGCGAATCGCGCGATCACGTCGAACGCGTTCGGGACCTCGAGCAAGAGGCTGTTGCTCTGCTATCCGCAGGAATCGTTTCTGGACGCAGGAATCGTGCCGACCGGAGTTACGATCGACGGGGGCGGAACGCCGGTGGCGAGCCAGTACAACGCGAACGCGGTGGGGCCGTACTCGCAGTGGGTCGCGGGAGCGCTGGCGGCGCGGGACCTGGCGCAGGGCTACTGGTGGTCGCCGTCGAACACGCCGGTGACGGGAATGCTGGGGCCGGACGTGCAGCTGTACGCGTCGATCCTGGATGCGGCGTCGGACGTGAACGTCCTGAACGCGGCGGGAATCGTGACAGTGTTCAACGCGTTTGGCACGGGGCTCAGGGTGTGGGGAAACCGCAGCGCCGCGTATCCGTCAACCACGGCGCCGGACAATTTCATCTCGGTGCGCAGGACGATGGACGTGATCGAGGAGTCGGTGGAGCTGGCGATGCTGCAGTTCATCGACCAACCGATCAGCAATGCTTTGATCGATGCGATCCTGGCGAGCGCGAACTCGTTCATTCGATCGCTAATTCAGCGCGGCGCGCTGGTGGCGGGAGCGGCGAGCTTCAATCCAGCGGAAAATCCGACCGCACAGATCGCGGCCGGGCAGCTGGTCTTCGATATCGACGTGATGCCTCCGCCGCCAGCGGAACGGATTACGTTCCAAACCACGATCGACGTGACGCTGCTGCGTCAGCTCGGACAGACCAGCCCGATCACCGTAGCGGCCGGCGCGACTGCGTAATGCGTCCGCGCAACAGAGTATAAGAATGAATATCCAGATCAACTCACTGACTAATGCGAACATATATATCGACGGCGTCGGACTGCTGGGGCGCGCGGAAGAAATCGAAATCGCGCACCCGAAGCATCGGATGATCGACTACAAGGGACTGGGGATGGCGGGCACGGCGGAGCTGTGGGCGGGAGTGGACAAACTGGAGTCGCGGATCAAGTGGTCGTCGTTCGACGCGGACACGCTGGCGATGTCGACGAGTCCGTTCACGACGCATCTGTTCCAGGCGCGCGGAAACCTTGAACAGTACACGAGCCAGGGTCGAAGCGCGGAGCTGCCGGTGGTCTACCTGATGACCGGGGTGTTCAAGGATGCGGGGAGCCCGACGTTCCGACAGCATCATATGGTCGAAACGACGTCGATTGTAAGCGTGTATCACTGCGAACTGTTCGTGGCGGGCGTGCAGATTTACCTGTACGACGTGTTCGCAAACATCTACGTGGTGGGCGGAGTCGACCAACTGAAGAACTTCCGTTCGCACGTCGGCGGCTGAGACGCGTGCGAACTTCGACGAGGAGCGAGGAGCAATGAAAGGCGAGGAGATCACGGTAAACGGCGTTCGGGTCGGCGCCGAGAGCGCGCCGGGCGCGGAGCAACTCAGGACCGTCGAGCTGCCGTCGGGCGCGCGGGCAGAGGTGCGCAAGGGGCTCGGGCGCGACCTGATGCGCGCGCAACGCGCGGTGGCGGGTGGGGATGCCAGCGCGGTGGTCTTTGCGTTGATTGCGGAGTTGGTGTGCGTGGACGGGCGCAAGGTGGTGTACGAGGACGTACTCGAGATGGAGCTGGCGGACGTGATGGCGCTGCAGGCGGAGGTAATCGGCGAAAATTTCGAGCGCCCTCCGCAGCGAGCTTCGCAGGACTCGTGCAGGCCGGATTCTCAGTCGCAGAACTGAGCGGCATGGACTACGCGGAGCTGTCGTACTGGCTCGACGCGGTGGCGGAATACGAGCGGACGCGCGTCGAACGCGGCGGAGGGGAGCAATAGCAAGTGACTATCACAGTTAGTAGCGAAGGGCGATCTGAACTGACTATTCAAGCGGTGAATGAATGAGTGCCAGGCTGTTCGTAGGAAACTTGAGTTTTTCGCTGGGCGACGGCGATTTGCGCGAAGTGTTTGCGGAAATCGGCGGTGTCGAGCGGGCGGAGATAGTGCGCGACAGATTCGATGGACGCTCGCGCGGGTTCGGCTTCGTCGTGATGCAAAACGAGCGTGATGCGGCGGCGGCGCTGCGGGTGCTGAACGGCAAAGAACTGGCAGGGCGTCCGATCCGGGTGGAGGCGGCGACGTCGCGCCGGCGGCCGTTCGAACGCGGTGACGAAGCGCGCCGCTAGCAGCGGCTAGTGCGGACAGTGGAATGGCGAAGCGATCAGATAGTCAGAATGCAGCTGCCGACGAGCTTGCGGGGACACGAACGCTCCGGGGAATCGAGCGTGTCGCGCGATTTGTTGAGGCGAGTAATCGGCTCACTCGCGCGGCTGAAGGGCTAAGAACGGCTGGTCGCGTGCTGCGGTCGATGACGCCGGAGAAGGGCGCGAGTTCGCGTGCCGGAAAAGGGGACGCCACAAGCGGCGTGAGCGTCGCTGAGAGAAGGCCTCGAGCAGAAATTGGCGGAAATCGCGCGACAAGTCTGGGCGCGACGCAACTCGTAAGCCGATTTGTAGCTGCAGTACGCGACGCTCGCGCTTCGGCGGGTATCGGCAAACGGGTGCGAACTTACTCGGGGCTCGATACGGCGGGGATCAGGATTGGGGCGGAGAAGGCTCGCGTCGGAGCGAGGGCTGCGGAGGCGAGTCGCGAGATCAGCGCGATGCGTAGGGTCGGTGGGCAAACTGTCGCGGGCGTCGAGGCGGTCGGGCGGAGGCGGTCGTCTATGAGGGCGATCGAGCGGGCGGCGAACGTTGGGGCTGCGGCGCGGAGAATCGAGAGATCGGCGCTGAATGGATCGTCGAAACAAGACGGCGAAGGGACAGGAGCGATTCGCGGACGTACCTGGCGGCTAATAGACGGCGGCGTCGCGTCGGCGAATGGTATGTTGGCGCGTTCGCAAAGCCTGGCGGCGGTTAGCGATAAGTTGTCGAGGGCTGCTGGAGCGGTCGGGCTGGATATAGCCTCAAGAAGCGGAATCGGGACGCGAGACAGATCGATGCCGGCAGCGATGGCGCAAGGAATAAATGGGCACGCGCTCGGGGCGACGGCGCGAGATTCCGCGGTGGTGGCGCCGGCGCGAATCGTGACACCGAGGTTCGCGGACCTGCCGGCGCGCGGGCTCGAGCGCGATTCGCGCGGTGGGACCAGTGCGGTGACGATCAACTCGTCGCCGACGGTGGTGGTGAATTGCGGCGAGGGGCGCGGCGATATCGAGCGCGAAGTGATGAACGCCTTGCGGGCGCATCGCGAGGAACTTTTCGACTCGCTGCGACGTGAAGCGACACGTCGCGAGCGTGCGCAATTCTAAGGAGTCTAACTGTGTTCGCAGTGTTGGGCGATATCTCGTTCGAAGTGGTCGGTTCGCCCGAGCGGTTCGAGTCGACCAGGTCGTACGGCTTCGCGGAGCATCGCGTGGTCGAGAGTTGTCCGCGCCTACAATGGGTGGGAAACGACCTGGAGCGGGTCAAGTTTGAATTGATGCTGCATTCGTCGTTCGGGAATCCGGAGGTGCAACTGGCGCGCCTGCGGGCGGCGGCAGCGACTCATCTGGCGCAGCCGCTGGTGTTCGGCAACGGGGGCTTCCGCGGATTTTTCGTGATCGAATCGATAGGCGTGCAATCGCAGCAGCTGTCGTCGTCGGGCGCGCCGATTTCGATCAGGGTTGCGCTCGGGCTGAAGGAGTGGGCGGCGGGAGCGGAACTGTCGGGTGCGGGAGGGTCGGGTTTCCAATTCTCGACGCTCGGAATTGCGAGCGCGGCCGGATCGGCAGGCAGTGCGAGCGG
>DASQHV010000230.1:0-3059 GCA_035631915.1 Candidatus Acidiferrales bacterium
GGCCTTCTTCGTCACTCCAAAGTCCGACCAAAGGGGGCCGAGGTGAATGCGGGCCCACCAGGTGAACGAAAATCCGACGATCGCCAATGCGACCATTGTCCAGTTCAGCGCAGAGCCGAGGCGCCACAGCTGCACCTGCGCTCGGGGGGCGGCGGATCGAGGAATCGCAAACAGCAAGATCACTCCGACGGCGAGGAGAAGACGGAAGAAAAGCTCGGTGCCCAGGCCGGACCTTTTCTCAGTGCGGCTGGACCAAAATGCCGCGACCATCCACGACGCCAGCCACGCGCCCCAGAGCGCTAGAGTCGCAGCTTCCGGCGTCATGGAACTTCGCAGGCTGGCGTTCCAGACGTCGAATTCAATCCGCTAGCGGCGCGCGTAGCCCATCGCGTCCAGGAAATCATCGAGGGTCGGGAAGCGCATGTACATGTTGTGCCGCTTCTGATTGCCGATCGTCGTGCTCGATTCCGACGAGTACGCGTGCCCCGGGTACACCACCGTCGCGTCGTCCAGGTTGCGCAGCGTTTCGTTCAGACTGCGGTACATCGCCTCCGGATCCGAGCCCGGCAGATCGACGCGGCCGCATGAATTCACGAACAGCGTGTCGCCCGAAATCAGGTTGCCCTCGACCAGGAAGCACTGCGAACCCGGCGTATGCCCCGGCGTGTGCAGGAACTTGACCTCCAGCTCGCCAACCTTCACCGCGTCGCCCGCGTCGACCTTGACCATGTCGGAGTCGGACAGGCCCGTGACCTGGCGCACGCCGTCGGCCTCGTGCTTGTTGACGTACACCTTGGCTTTGACGTGTTCGAGCAGTTTCGCGGCGCCCTCGACGCTCTGACCCATCATGCGGCCGCCGACGTGGTCGGGATGATAGTGCGTGATGAGAATCTTGTCGATTTCATAGCCCTCGCGCTGGGCGTAAGTCCGGACCGCGTCGACGTCCCACGCCGGATCGACGACCGCCAGCTTGCGCGTCACCGGGTCGCCGACCAGGTAGACGTAGTTGGCCATCGGGCCGATCTGGGCCTGCCGCAGGTAGATTTTTTCGCTTTGACTCTCGGCCATGTCGTTTGCTCCAGGTTCAGAACTTACGCCTTTAGGACTTCGCGCCGCTGCCGCGCCCCGCCCTGCCCTTGGCCGAGCGCGCGACTTTTTCCTCTTCTTCGATCCTCAATGCGCGATCCCACAGAAACTCAGCCTCGCCCAGCCGCTTCGCGACCCATCGCGACTGCACGAACAGATGATCGCTCAGCCGATTGACGTACACGATCAGGTTGTCGTTGATGTCCTCTGCGCGCTTCAACCGCCAGCATACGCGCTCTGCGCGCCGGCACACGGTGCGCGCCTGATGCAGGAACGCGTTGAGCACACCGCCGCCCGGCAGCGTGAACGACTTCAGCGGCTCGAGCTCCTTCTCCATCGCGTCCATCTCGGCTTCGAGCTTCTTCACCTCGCCTGCGCCCATCCGATGCATCTGCGGATAGTCGAAGTCCGGCGGCGTCGCGAGCTCGCTGCCGACGTCGAACAACTCGTTCTGGATGCGCCGCAGCGTTTCGGCATACGAGTTGTAGTCGCTGCCGAAGCCGGCGCGATAGTTCGGCAGATAGGTGCGGACGATCCCGACAATCGCATTCAACTCATCGATTGTGCCGTAGGCCTCCAGTCGTCCGCTCTCCTTGGGCACGCGTTTGCCGCCGACCAGCGCAGTCTGCCCCTTGTCGCCGGTGCGGGTGTAAATCCGTGTCAGCCGTATCGCCATCAGAGGCCGGCCTTGATGCGTTGCGCCTGGTAGGTCGCGTCGCCAAGCTCGGTGGTCACCGGCAGGCCCGAGTCCTTCCAGCCCGGCACGACGACCTGCCCCGACGCGTCGCGCTGGCCGCCAAAGCCACCGACCACGTTCGTCAAGTCCGTGTAGCCGGCGTCCTCCAGGATTTCGCATGCGCGCTGCGAGCGCCCGCCCGACAGGCATCCGACAACCAGTTTACGGTCGCGCGGAATGACCTTCTCCACAACTTCGGCGAACTCCGGATTCAGCTCCATCTTGCCCGGACCCTTGATGAACACGACCGGAATGTTTATCGCACCCGCCGGATGTCCGGCGGCAAACTCGGCCTCAGTCCTGACGTCGAGGTAGAGCGCGCCGGGATTCTGCTTCAGGGTTTCGGAAGCGTCGGGCGGGACTTGCTGATTTATCGGCATGTGAAATTTTCCTCGATATGTTCAGTCAGACAGATGGCCTCAGGATGACAGAAAATCGGCGCGGCGCGAATTGTCACGACGATCCCCGCTCAGGACTTCGGGCTTCCGTAGCGCTCATGATGCACGATCTCGCGGCGGGGCTTCAGCGGCCGCGCCTGCGGCGGATTCTTCTCGTCGGCGTAGCCGAACGGCAGGATTGTGAAGATCACCCAGCCGTCGGGGACGCCGAGCATCGCACCAATTTTCGCCGCGTCGAAATTGCCGACCCAGCAGGTGCCCAGACCCAGCGCCCATCCGGCGTTGGCCATGTTTTGCACGGCCTGCGCGCAATCGACGTCGGCCCAGCGCGTGTTCCCGACGTCCTTCAGCACCACGACGGCCGACGGCGCGTCGGCGACGAATTTGCCGGTCGCGCACAGCGCGCCCACGCCCTTCAGAGTCTCGCGATTCTCCAGCACGATGAACTGCCACGGCTGCAGGTTACGCGCGCTCATGGCATGGCGGCCGGCGTCGACGATCTTCGCAAGTTTTTCGCGCTCGACGGGCTTCGTCGAAAATGCTCGTTGTACCCGCCGCGAATTTATTGCATCAAGAGCGTCCATCGTCGGCGCCTCCGTTTGAAAAAATGCGTGTTACACAGGTACAAAAACTTGTAGTATCAACCCGCCGTTGAATCCAGTTCGATTCGCGCGCGGCACGATTGATGATTTCCCGACCGTCGACCAGACGCCTCGCGCTCACAATCGCTGCATTTCTGATTTCGCTCGCCCTTCCTGACTCCGCTCGCGCGGCCGACGCGGGCTTCAACCTCTACTATTCCGGCGAAGAGAATCTCGTGCTCTCGCGCCTGCTGCTCG
>DASQHV010000231.1:0-9480 GCA_035631915.1 Candidatus Acidiferrales bacterium
AGGTCAGGCTCGACGCCCGCGTGCTCGACGGCGAACATCCGGCCGGTGCGCCCGAAGCCGGTCTGGATTTCGTCGGCGATAAACACGATGCCGTGGCGATCGCACAGTGCGCGCAGCTCGCGGAGGAACTCGAACGGCGCAACGTTGAAGCCGCCCTCCCCCTGAACCGGCTCGATGACAATCGCGGCGACGCGCGCCGGCTCGACCGACGTTTTGAACAGCGCCTCGATCGCGCGCAGGCTCTCGGCGCTGCTGCCGCCGCGATACGCGTCGGGAAACGGCACGTGAAACGTGTCGGCGGGAAACGGGCCGAAGCCCGCCTTGTACGGGTTCACCTTGCCGGTTAGCGCGAGCGCCATCATCGTGCGCCCGTGAAAGCCCGCGCTGAACGAGATGATCGCGGACCGCCCCGTGGCGCATCGCGCAATCTTGACCGCATTCTCGATCGCCTCGGCGCCGGTGGTCAGAAAGATCGTCTTGTTGGGCCCGCGCATCGGCGCGATCTCGTTCATCCGCTCGGCGAGCTTGATGTACGGCTCATACGGCATCACGCCGAAGCAGGTGTGCGTGAACGCCTCGAGCTGCGCCTGCACGGCGGCGATGACGCGTGGATGGCGATGGCCGACGTTGAGCACCGCGATTCCGCCGGCAAAGTCGATGTAGCGGCGGCCGTCGGCGTCCCAGACTTCCGCACCCGACGCGTGATGCGCAAGAATCGGGATCGGCACTGCGACGCCGCGCGGAATCGCGGTCGCAAGCCGTGCGGCAACACGCTCGAAGGAAAGCGCTTCGGTGCTCATGCTGTACTCCTGGGACTTCTAGGTTGCTGATGCCATGCTGGAGTGGCCCGCATTTGGGGCCGACCGCCCGTTTCGATTCAACTCAAAAACCGATAATAATTGACCGCGACGGATCAGACTGATACTCGGAAGGGATCGGGGGAGACTCGGCGTCGAGCCCTGACGCGTTTGGGACGGAAATAACGGATGAGTACGCACGCAGAAAGCTCGAAATTCTACGAACCGATCGTACCGTCGGATCAGATTCAGTATCGCGAGTACAAGCTGCTGCTGAAGCCGGAGCGGTTTCCCGACGAGAAGGGATTTCACAAGTTCTGGAAAATTGCGCATCACGCCGCCAAGTCCCTGGGTATCAAGCTGAGCAAGCTCGACGATTCCGTCAAGCCGCATCAGCGCGAAGTGGTCTTCTACGACACCCCGCATCACAAGCTCTACAACCACGGCTTCATCCTCAGAAAGCGCACCTTCTATCATCACGGATTGCCCGATCCGAAGCACGAGCTGGTGCTCAAGTTCCGCCATCCGGACAAGAAGGTGGCGCTGGCGGTGGATCCGCGGCCGCTGCTGCCGTGCGAATACACGATGAAGTTCAAGGAGGAGATTCTCATCCCCAAGGACGGTGCGCTGGGGATGCGGCTCATCTATTCGCACAACTGCGAGCTCGATACGCCCAACATCATATTGACGCAGCGCTTCGAGACGACCGCCGACGCATTTCCCGCGCTCAAGAAAATCGATGCGAATCCGAAAGCGGCGCTGAGCGTCGTGCAGGGCGTGTCGATCCAGGAGTACCAGGTCGACCTCGGGCTGCTGGAGTTCGGCCACAAGCTGGCCGCGAAGGCGACGCTCGCCGTATGGCGGGTGCGGACGACCAACGAGCCGATCGTCGCCGAGTTCGGCTATCAGCTCAAGTTCGACAGCCCCGAAGCCGTGCGCCGCAAACAGCGCGAGCTTTCCGAATTCTTCTACACGTCCGTGCAATCGCGGGCCTCAGACTGGGTGCAGCGTGGAACAACCAAAACCGCCCTTATCTACGGATTCGGAAACTCCAACCTCAAGCATCAAGAGTGACACCGGCCCGGCCCCAAGCCTGCTCGAGCTGTTCAAGGTCTTTTTACTGGCAGGAGGCCTGAGCTTCGGCGGCGGCGCGGTCGCTTATCTGCGCGAGTACCTGGTGCGCCAGGAGGGATGGCTCGACGACGAGGGCTTCCTCGGCGCGATGGAGATCAGCGAGACGCTGCCCGGGCTCAACGCCGTCAACATGGCGATCATCATGGGCGACAATCTGCGCGGCGCAGTGGGCGCTGCGGTCTGCGTGATCGGGATGTTGCTGCCGGGTGCGGTTGTCGTCATGGCGCTCGGAATCCTCTGGCGATCGACTCACACCAACCCGAACGTCAAACAGTTTCTGCTGGGCATCGCGGCCGCCGCGGTCGGACTGCTGACCGCCGTGACGCTGCAAATCGGGCGGCGTCAATTTCGCCAGCTACCCGACATCGCCGTGGTGCTGGTGACGTTCGCGGCGGTCAGCCTCTACAAAATTCCGATGTACCTGGTGCTGCTGACGGTGGGCCCCGTCTCGGTCTGGCTCTACCGGCCGCACATCTCCGCGCCGCGCCATGAAGAGCATCTGCCTTTTCACCGCGGCGAGCGGCATCACTTTTTCCGCCACTAGAAGGGAACGATTCGGTGACACGTCTGATCCATCTCTTCCTGGTCTTCTCGCTGCTCTCGGTGATGGCCGTGGGTGGCGGCACTGCCGTGCTGCCCGAGATGGAGAAGATGACGACCCAGACTTTTCACTGGCTGACCGACGCCCAGTTCCGCAGCATCTACAGCATCGGGCAAGTCGCGCCGGGACCGAACATGCTGATGGTGCTGCTCATCGGCTACCAGTTGGCGGGATGGTCCGGGATGACCGTTGTGGGGATCGCGTTTTTCCTGCCCGACTGTCTGATCACGTTGTTCGTCAATCGATGGTGGGTTCATCTCGGCGGATGGCCGTGGCGCACGTCGATTCAGCGCGGCATGGCGCCACTGGCGATCGGCCTGATGTGCTCGGGAACCTACGCGATCGGCCGACTGTCGTTCATCGATTCCACGTCGATGCTGATCGGGTTGGTTGTCTTTGGGATTCTGCTATGGCGCCACGTTAATCCTGCGCTGCTGGTGCTGGCCGGCGGCACGGTCTACATGGTGCTGACCTAGCGCCTCACGTCCGGGAATCACGACTGGCGAAAAAAAAGGCGGCCGCGAGACCGCCCTTCCGCTTGAAGTCCGCGCTGCGCGCGCGTCTCTACTATTGCTCGAAGTGCACCGCCGTGCCGCGGCATTCCATGTGACCCTCGCTGCTGCCGGGTTCCATCGTTGCCGAAGCGGCGTTGCCAATCACAAAGAATGAATCGACGCGGATGATTCCGTCAACCTTGTCGCCGAATCGATCGTAGGCCGCGTGCTTGAGGCCGACGCTCGCGGAGCTCGATGCGTCGTCGTAGGCCGGCGGACGGCCGCAGATGCCCTGCACCTTGCCGAGCTCAGTCAGCTTGGGATGTCCGGGAATTGTTTCGCCCTGCGACACGATCATGCGCTTGACGGCCGCTTCCTCGGCGGCGTTGTTCGCCGCGATCTTGGCTTCCTCTTGCTTGACCTCACCGCATCCCGCGATCGCCAGCGCCAAAAGTATCGTCATTGCCCATTTCATCGATTCAAGTTCCTCCCCAGCGATCAGCTAATTTGATCGCGCCGCAACAGGCAAGGCAGAATCTCGCGCGCGGCTGCCGGTCGTATCTGCAACTGGTGCGTGACTGCGGAGGGCGGTACATTCAGGGCGGAGGCAGGAGAGAGCTTATGCTGGTGAGGAAGATGGTGACCGTCGCGCTCGCCGCGGCGATTGTTTCTATAGTTGCTGTGCTGGGGTCGAAGGGAACGCCGCTTGCGGCATCGAGCGCAACGGCAGTCGCTTCGCCCGCGGCGTCCCCGGCGTCCGCGTCGTCGGGCACGACTTCATCGATGTCTGCGGCGGAAAAGGAAAAAGTCCTGACCAAGCTGAAGGCAGCCAAGCGACAGGACAAGCAGGCGCGCAAGGACGCATCCCCGTCGGCGCAGGCGGCCTACGACGCGAAGATCAAGGACCTCAACCGGCTCATCGACAAGCTCAACAAGAGCGAGGACGTAAAGCTAAGCGAAGTGGACGCCGCTGTGACGCCGCCAGACAACGCGGCGAAGTCTCACTAGCGTTCGACAGTTGAGAGCGTAGCTCGCGCTACTTTCGCATCGCGTCGATGTGAAACTTATGCATCACTCGATGCAGCACCGGCGTCAGCAACAACCCTGCGATACTGATGATCGCGAGTCCGCTGTATAGCGCGTAGAACGACGCAAAGAGTTTGCCCGCTTCGGTCTTGATCGGATCGACGGGACCCATCCCGCCCAGGATCATCGAGGCGTTAAGCAGCGCGTCGATCCAAGGCAGTCCTTCAAGGAAATGGTAGCCGCAGACGCCGACTGCGAGCGACCCCAGCACGATCGCACCGGCAATCGCGGACCAGCGCGCCATCCGCCACAGGAAGACTTCGCGCGGTAGCAGCGGCTCCAGGCGATGTTCGAGGTTGAACATGCGCGCACAGCATAATAGCTCCGTCACTTGCCGCCAAAGGTGGGCGCCGGCGCTCCGATTGCACGATCAAGCCTCGCCTTGGCGACGGAGTAGCCGT
This sequence comes from Candidatus Acidiferrales bacterium, assembly GCA_035631915.1. Lineage (GTDB taxonomy): Bacteria > Desulfobacterota > Binatia > Binatales > Binataceae > Binatus. The sequence goes on from DASQHV010000231.1 coordinate 4,514, forward strand.
AGAGCGCGTCGACGTATGCGGCGTCGTCCTGGATGTAGAAGCGCTCCGCGTCGGTCAGCTCGATGATGTTCCCCAGGCCGGCACTGTAGCGCTTGTCGGCCAGCTCCAGCTGTCCCGACGACGACGCCAGCGTTTCCTCCGCCTGATGGATTTGTTGCACGGCGTTCTGTAGCTCGAGAAAAGCGCTCTTCACTTCCAGCCACACGCGCAGTTCGAGGTCGGCCAGCGCATAGCGCACCGCATTCTGCCGCGCCCGCGCCTCTTCAACCTGATGCTCGGTCATGAAGCCGTTGAAGATTGGCCAGGTCACGACGAGGCCGGCGTTGAAGTTGTTGGCCGCCGGAAGACCGGTGCCCATCGCGCTGTAGCCGGCGGTCGCCTGAAAGGTGGGAAAGTAGTCGCTGCGCGCCTCGGCGATCTGCGCGCCGGCCGCGCGCGCCGCAGCTTCAATCGACATCACGTCGGGCCGCTGCTTCATCGCGGACGTGAAATAAGCCTGAACATTTCCCGCCGCCGGCTGATAGGTGAGAACGTCCGTGACCTCGTACGGCGGCGCGTTGGGCCCGATCGCCATCGTATTGTCCAGCGCCACCCGCGCCGTGGCCATGTCGTTCGACGCCTGCAGCAGACTGGCCTCCGCGCGTGCGAGTTGCGCCTTCGCGGTCAGCACGTCGATCTCGGGCGTGAGCGCGGCGGCGGCTTTGACCTGCGCTTCGTGCAGTTGTTCAGTGCGCTGCTGGACGGCTTTCTCGAATACCTTTTGCTTCTGTGTCGCCGCGAGCAGCGCGAAGTAGCGCTGCGTGGCCTCGAAGATCAAATCGAGGTCCGTCAGCTTCGACTCCGCCGCGGCAGCCTGCGCCTCTGCGTCGCGTTCGTCGATGCGGCCGCGCACCTTTCCGAAGTCGAGCAGATACTGCTGCACGCCGACGCCGGTCATGAAGTTGTCGATCGACGAGAAGCTCTGCCCCGCGTTGGGCGACCCGCCATGCAGCGTGCCGGTGATGCGCGGCAAAAACCCAGGGTTCAGATAAGTGGTGTTGCCGATCGGATTGTCGGTCGCGCGCAGGTATTCCGCGCCGCTGTACACTTGCGGCATCAGCGCGGACCGCGCTTCACCGACGCGCTCGTTGGCGGCGGTCGCGAACGATCGCATTTCCATTCCGCGCGGATGGTTGCTGAGCGTTAGCTCAATCGCGCGCTCAAGCGTGAGCTTCTCACCGGCCTGCAAGGACTCGTATGCCGGTGCGAGTCGCGGCGCGGCCAGCAGTGCGCAACTCGCAAACGCCAGGATTGCCAAGAATTTGGATGGTCGCATCGTAGTCTGGCTCCAGGACTCAGTGTGCCGATGTCGCGATCGCCGACGACCGGCTCGCGACCGGCTTTAGCTGCACGACGTTGACTGCCTCGTCCGGCGCCATCGACGGGTCCAGCGCCGCGACGACCTCCTCGCCGCCGCTCAGGCCGCGCGTGATTTCGACGTAGTCGCCGGTGTTGATCCCCGCCGTAACAGGTCTCCGCTCCAGCCTTCCTCCCTTTGCGATCATCACATACTTGCCGGTAGCGAAATCTCCGACCGCGGTCTCGGGGACTTTCAGCACGTCGCGATGACGCACGAGTTCCAGCGTCACGTTCGCGTACATCCCCGGGTAAAGCTCGTGATTCGGATTCTTGAGATCGATCTCCGTGAGCATCGTGCGCGTGCCCAGGTCGAGCGAACTGGTAAAGCGGGTGACCTCTCCCTGAAACGAGCGCCCGGCCGATTCCTGCAAGGTCAGCGTCGCAGGCATCCCCCGCTTCACCAGCCCGACCTCCGCTTGCGGCACGTAAACATAGGTCCGCATCGTGTCGATCATCGCGAGACTAAGCACCGGCGAAGTGCCGCCGCCGGGATGCGCCGAGCCTTCATCGGGGCCGGCGCCCGACTGCGCCTCGCCCGCCTTGATCAGCGCCCCGGGATCGACGAAGCGCCCGGTGATGATCCCGTCGAACGGCGCGACGATCTGCGTGTAGGAGACCATCGCGTCGAGCTCGTCCATCTGCGCCTTCGCCGAGAGGTATTTTCCCTGCGCGATATCCACATCCTGGCGCGCGACCAGCCGTGGATCGCTCTTCCAGACCTGCTCCAGGCGCTGATACGTCAGATGCTGCACTTCAAGGTCGGCCTTGGCGCGCGCCGCGCGCTCGCGGAGTTCCGGCACCTCGATCTGGGCCAGCACTTGCCCCTGCTTGACCCAGTCGCCCTTGTCGACGGCGATGCTCTTCAGGTAGCCGGTGACCTTCGAGTACAGCGTCGATTGATAAAGGCCGACGAGATCGCCCGGCAGCGTGATCGAGCGGACCGCGTCGCCGCGCTGCGGCCGGGTCACGGCGACCGTCGGGCGCGAATCGACCGACGCGTCGCTGCGCGCCCGCGTGCATCCGAACGTGAAGGCCGCTGCGCAGACGACTGCGACGAACACAACGTGCTGCTTCATTTCGACACCTGTTGGCGGCGGCCGTAGAACGTTTCGTAGAGCGCGGGCACCAGGAACAACGTCAGCAATGTCGAGACTGCCAGACCGCCCGCGGCGGCGCGTGCCAGCGGGGCCGAGGCCTCCGAGCCGGCGCCGAGCTTCAACGCCATCGGCATCAGGCCGACCACCGTCGCCAGCGTGGTCATCACGATCGGACGCATCCGGATCCGCGCTGATTCCAGAATCGCGCGCCGCAGCTCTTGGCCTCCGCGATGGCGTCGATTGGCGAAATCCACCAGCAGGATCGCGTTCGAGACCACGATCCCGACCATCGCGATGATTCCCATGAACGATTCGATGTTGAGCGTCGTGCCGGTCAGAAAGAGCGTCCAGACCACGCCGATGAGACCCATCGGAACGGCGAACATGATGATGAAGGGATCGAGAAAAGAGCGGAATTGCGCGACCATCACCAGGTACAACAGCACCACCGCCATCAGCAGGCCGTAGCCGAAGCTCGAGAACGACCGGCGCATCGACTCGACCGAGCCGCGATATGCGACGCGAACCCCCGCCGGCATGTCGAAGCCCTCCAGCGAGCGGCGCACCGCGGTGAGTGCGCCGCCCATGTCGTCGGAGCGCGGCGCCACCAGCACGTCGACCACGCGTTGGATGTTGAAGTGATCGGCTTCGGCTGGATGCTGCTCGCGGGTGATGGTCGCGACGTTGCGCAGCAGCAGCGCGTCGGCGCGGGAGTGATTGCCGTCGCTGCTGCGCACGGGTATGTCGCGCAAGGTGTCGAGCGATTTGATCTGATCTTCGGCGTACTGCGCCGTCAGAAAGTAATCGTTGCCGGACTTCGGATCGATCCAAATGGACGGCGCGATCATCTGGTTGGAGGTCAACGCCGTGATGACGTTGGTCACCACGTCGCGCTGGTTGAGCCCGAGCCGCGCGGCCTTGACGCGGTCGACGTTTATCCTGAGCGTCGGGTAGTCGGACTCCTCGGGGATGAACGTGCCCGCGACTTCGGGAAGCGCCTTCACGCGCGCGTCGATTTTCCGCGCGGTGTCGAACAGCTCGGAGTAGCGGCGTCCGCTGATCTGGATGTCGATCGGCGCCGCCAGGCCGAAATTCAGCACCGAGTCGATGATGCTGCCCGACGAAAAGAAGGTCCGCACCTCCGGCAGGCGCGACGGCAGCAGCGCCTTCAGTCGCGCGACGTAGGCCCAGGTGGAAGTGCGATGCTCCGGCTTGAGCGCGACCATCACGAATCCCGAGTCGCTGGCCGCATTCGACGAGTAGATCGACGAGAAGCCCGGCGCCAGTCCGAGGTTCGAGACTATCGTCAAGAGATCCGAGGCCGGTATCACTTCGCGAATCGCGCCCTCGAGCTGCTCGGTCAGTTGCTCGGTGAGTTCGATTCGCGTTCCCTTCGGGGCACGGAACTCGATGATGAACTGCCCGGCGTCGGTCCTGGGAAACAGTTCGGTACCAATCAACGGAAATACCGCAAGACTCACGATAAACAGCACCGCCGCTGACCCGATAACTGCCCGCCTGTGATCGAGCGCCCGCGCCAGCACCCGCTCGTAGCGTTCGGCAAAGCGGTCGTACGCCCGGATGAATCCCGCCAGCAGGCCGCGGCCGGTGCCCTCCTCCGCCTCGCGCGCGGATTCGGCGGTCAGAAATTGCGCGCAGAAAACCGGGATCACCGTCATCGCGACCACGTACGACGCAAGCATCGAGAGCACGACCGCCCACGAGAGCGCGCTGAACAAGGATTTCGCGACGCCGAAAAGAAACATCACGGGCGAGAACACGATGATCGTCGTGACGGTCGAGGCGAGCACCGCCAGCGCGACCTCGTTGGCGCCGTCCCGCGCCGCATCGCGCGGCGCCTTGCCCTCGGCCAGATGACGATTGATATTCTCGAGCACCACCGTCGAGTCGTCGACCAGGCGGCCGATCGCGAGCGCGAAGCCGCCCAGCGTCATAACGTTTATCGTCGCGCCGCTCATGTTCAGGCCGAATGCGCCAGCCAGGATGGACAGCGGAATCGACAGGAAGATCGCGACCGTCGAACGGAAGCTGCCGAGAAAAATCAGGATCATCAGCGACGCGAGCACCGCGCCCGACGCGGCCTCATGCTCCAGGCTCTCGATCGCTGCGCGCACGTACGAGTCCTGGCCGAAGATCGCCTCGACCTTCATCCCATTCGGCAACCCGGCCAACCGCCGGATCGCGTCGTGGACGCCGTCGACCACCGCGATCGTGTTGGCGTTCGACTGCTTCATCACCGGCACGTACACCGAGCGCTGGCCGTTGATGCGCACGATGTTCTGCTGAATCTGCGCCGCGTCCTGGACGTGGCCAACGTCGCCCAGCAGCACCGGCGCCTGGCCCGGGCCAACTTTCACCGGCACCTGGTCGATATCGGCGGGATGCTCGATCATGCTGTTGCTGTAAACGAAGTAGTCGGTGGGACCGATCTTCGCGTCGCCGGACGGAATG
>DASQHV010000232.1:0-6315 GCA_035631915.1 Candidatus Acidiferrales bacterium
CCTGCAGCGCGTCGTCGGCGCGCAACGCCGCGCTGAACGCCTTGGCGATCTCGCCGCGCCGGCGCATGAACTGGTCCGCGCGCTTGATTTGCGCGAGTCCGATGGCCGCGTGCACGTCGGACAGATTGTACTTGAAGCCCAGGCCGTGGATTTCGTAGTACCACGACCCGCTCTTGTCGTAGCGCTTCCACGCGTCCTTGTTCATCCCGTGCAGGCTGGCGACCGCGATCTTTTCCGCCAACGCGTCGTCGGCCGTGGTGATCATGCCGCCCTCGGCGGTGGTGAAATTCTTGGTCGCATAAAAGCTGAAGCAGGTGACGTCGCCGATCACGCCGACCTTGGCCATCCCGCGCCCGTCCATGTGCCGCGCGGAGCCGGCCGCGTGGGCGGCATCCTCGAGGACCTTCAGATTGTAGCCGCGCGCGATCTTCAGAATGCGGTCCATGTCGCATGCATGACCCGCGAAGTGCACCGGCAGCAGCGCCTTGACGTTGCGATGCGCGCCGCTTTCCAGCGCCTCCTCGATTCGCGCCGGATTGATGTTGAACGTCCCGGGATCGACGTCGACGAACACCGGACGCGCGCCCAGGTAGCCTAGGACCTCCGCGGTGGCCGTGAACGTGAAGGGCGTCGTGATCACCTCGTCGCCGGGACCGACGCCCAACGCCCACAGCGCCAGGTGCAGCGCGCCGGTGCAATGCGCGACTGCGAGCGCGTTCTTCGCGCCGACGTAGTTGGCGAACTCTTTTTCAAACTGCTTGGCCTTCGGCCCGGTCGTGATCCATCCCGAGCGCAGCGCTTCAAGCACCTCGCGCTCCTCCTCGGGCCCAATCGACGGACGATAAAATGCTACCTGTCGCATGCTGGATAGTTCGGCGCTTCGCTGACTCCGATCGGTTGAGGTCGCTGCTTCAAGTTGTCGCGCGCGCGAGTTTCAGCCGCCGTCTTTGCGGCGCCGGCAAAACCCTGTAATCAGTTCGTCGGCAATGAGGGTCTCGAGGCGATTTCGCGCTGCCCAAGGGAGTATAGGGGATAGCTCAAAACGGGGGCAACCGCGGCGGCGGAAACGGGCGGGCGCGCGCCGCGCCGGACTGATTGCAGTCGTCGCCGTCGTCGGATGGTACGTCTTCGCGCTGGCGGTTCTGGCGCCGCTCACCGACGCACCGGTCGCGGACAGTTGGCTGTACGGCGCGGCGACGCGCAGGTTTTTGCACACCGGCGAGATTCGTTTTGCGGGATACACGCAGGCGCTGGCGGTGGCGCAGGTGGTTTACGGCGCCGCATGGGGGCGCATATTCGGCGCGAATGCTGTCTCGCTGGAAATGTCTGACGTGATGCTGGCCGTCGCGTGCTGCGTGATGTTTCACGCGCTGCTCAAGAGATGCGGAGCGCGCGATTGGCAGGCGCTCGCCGCAACGGGATTGCTGGCCTGCAATCCATGCTTCACCTTCCTGAGTTTTTCGTTCATGACCGAAATTCCGTTCCTCACGATGCTGATCGCGGCGCATCTTGCGTTCGCCTGCGCAGACGGTGAGCGCCTGAACCGATGGCTCTGGCTCGCGGGCGCATTCGCGGTGATCGACTTTCTGGTGCGTCCGTTTGGCGGGATGGCAATCGCGGGATGCGTCGGCGCCATCGTGCTCTATAACTCGCGCCTGCTCGCCGCTCTTGGAACCCCGCGTCGAACTCATGCGCTTCAGACCGCGCAACTTGTGCGCATCCTGGCTCCGTTTGCCGCGGCCTTGCTCGCATGCGCGTTGATTTGGATTTGGCTGACTGTGCTCGGTCCCAAGCCGTGGGACTTGCAACGCGACGAGAACCACTTCGCGTGGTTGCTGCTGGTGCCGTTCGCGAACTATCTGCGCGCTGGCGTGCTTGGACCGCTGCTCTACCTGGGCGCGGTGCTCGCGCCGATGGCGCTGCTGCAGCTAGCGACGCCGCGATGGCGCTTCGTGGCCGGATGGGGCGGCGCGATCTTGGCGTCGACGCTGTTGCTGATGCGACTCGACCACCGCCTGCCGGTCTCACCGGAGTTCAGCTGCTTTGGCGGATGGCACAACGTGCTGCTGCTGCGCGGCATGTCGAATCGATTCTTCTGGGAGAGTGGCTGGCAGTACGGGTTCCTCGTGCTGGGCAGCTTCGGAGCCGCCGGACTGATTGCGGCGTTTGCCGACGTTTACCCGCGGATGCGCCGCGCCGCCGCCGCGGTCCTGATTGGCGCGATGGTGTATTGGGCGGCGACGCTTCCGCTCTGGTTCTACAACGATCGCTACTACCTGGTGCTGGTCCCGGCCGGCGCGACTGTGCTGGCTCTGTCGCGGCTGCCGCGAAGCAGAATGGTTGTCTCCGCGGCGTTTGCGATGACGCTCGCGATGGGTCTGATGGCGCTCGGCGGCACATACTCGTATCAGCGCGGCCTTGAGGTGCTGGTGACGGCGCGCAACACGCTCGAGCGCGAGGGCGTGCCGCGCTCGGCGATCGACGCCGGCTACTCGCTCAACGGCGAGGATCTATACCGCTATCCAAAGCACGGGATCGAGACGTTGAAGCTAGAGGCGGGAATTCCGATGATCACGTCGCGCAAGATCGACGACTACACGCTCGCGAGCGAACCGCTCCCCGGGACCGAGGTGGTAAAGCGGATTCGATGGCCGGGGCCGTTCGGCTTCGGGCATCGGTACATCTACCTGGTGAAAAAGTCGGCCACGCAAGCCGGCGAGGTCGGCAAAGTCCAGCCTGATTCGATGAGGCCGGCGCACTAGCTCTCGCTGCCGGGCGCAGGTCCGGGCATCACGTAAGTCGGGACGCCGGTCTTTGCCTCGACGGCCTTTTCCAGTTTGACCGAGTCAATCTGGTCGGTGAGGTTGAGCCGATCTGCTTCCTTCTGCGCGTAAGCCCACAGGCCCGCGTAGCGCCCGTAGAGATCGTCGTGAACCTCGACGTAGAGCGCGTCGCCGCGCCAGCCGAATTTTACCGGCTGGTAGACGAAGGCCCCCGGAGTTCCAATCTTCACCTTGTTGAACAGCCGCTCGATGTCCTCCGGGTAAAGCCGGATGCATCCGTGACTGACTTCCATCCCGACGCCCCACGGCACGTTGGTTCCGTGCAGCGCGTACTCCGGCAACGTCAGCTCGATTCGGTAGTGCCCGAGCGGATTGTCAGGATCGTCGCCCGACACGACGTGCTCGGCCTCGCCGTCACGCTCGAGATGTTCCTCGTAGATATCCTGCGGTACGACCCAGGTCGGATTCTTCGTCTTGCCGCGCACCGTGAATTCGCCGATCGGCGTCTTCCAGTCGAAGCGGCCGAGTCCAACCGGAAAGGTGTACACCACCGACGCGCCCGACGCGCCCGCATGCTTCTTGCTGGCGGACTTTGCCGACTTGCCGGGGGCGGATTTTCCGGGGACGTACTTGGCGGGCACGAAACTGGCCGGCGTCAGCTTGCCCTTGCGATGCGGCGGCGGCCCGGTCGGCGACGGATAGTAGTAGTAGAGCCGCATCTCGGGGATGTTCAGCACGATACCGACGCGCGGACCGTCGGGCAGGATGTGCTCGTCGGGCAGCACGATCTGCTTGCCGACCGGCGGCGACCACCAGTCGATCTTTCCGTTGGCGTTCGAAATTTCCTTGGCCGTCACGCCGAACCATCGGCCGACGTCGAGCAGCGTGTCGCCCTTTTGTATTTGATACGTGATCAGATTGCCGATGATGTCGTCTTTGCCGTGCGGCAGCGGATAGGCGTAGAGCGGGCGGCGCTCGAACTCGTCCTCCGACCAGCCGCCCTGCGCGCCCGGCACTGCCGCGAACACCAACAGCATCAGCGCGGGAACAATTCGAATCGCGATATGAAAGATGCGCTTCATGAAGATCTGGATTCTTTGCAACAAGATGAATAGACGGTGATTCGCCGCGCGCAATTCAGCCGCGAAACTCCACCACGCCTTCCCTCCGCCTCCGTTGCTGAAATGATACCGGCGCGATCAATCTTCAAGCAACCGCAGATTGGCGAACTTGAGCACCAGCTGCTTGATTCCGCTGCGCTCAAAGTTGACCCACGCCTTGCTGGCGTCACCGCGACCCTCGCGCTTGCGGATTACGCCGCGGCCGAAGATCGGATGAATCACGCACGCACCGACTGCCAGCGCGTCGCCGCCGCCGTGCGCCGGTTCGTCGTCGGGCAATTGGCTGTCGCTGTAATCGACGTACGATCCCGTGTTCAGTGGGCGAATCGGCGCGGTCGGAGACGACCGCTCCGGCGCGATCCGCCGCATCAGCGCCGCGTCGACCTCGCGCATGAATCGCGATTGCCGCGACTCTGACCGCACGCCGTAGAGCTCGCGCGAGAGCGTGTTCGTCAGGTAGAGCAACTGGCGCGCGCGGGTCATCCCCACGTAGCACAGGCGCCGCTCCTCCTCGACTTCCTCGTCGATTTCCGCGGAACGGCTGTGCGGGAACAGGCCTTCCTCCATCCCGGCGATGAACACGGCGGGGTACTCGAGCCCTTTCGACGTGTGCAACGTCATCAGCGCGGCGCGCCCACCGCTGGAATCGATCTGCTCGGAGTCGCTGACCAGCGCGACCCGCTCCAGGAAGTCGGCGAGCCCGCCGCCGGAGCGCTCGTTGTCGAAAGCGGTGGCAGCCGCGAGCATCTCGGCCACGTTCTGTTTCCGTGCGGTCGCGTCGTCAAGCGTGTCGAGGTACGCGTCGAAGCCAGCCTGCGCGACGACCTCGTCGAGAATTCCGCGCACGCTCGTCGTCGATGCGCGCGCCGCCAGATCCCGCATCCAGGCGTAGAGCATCCCGGCCTGCTTGGCGATCCTGAGCGCCACCTTCGAGTAGGTTTCGAGCCGGCCCATCGCCTCGAACGGCGTGATCTTCTCGCGCGCGGCCAGCTCGGTAATCGCTTCGAACGACTTGGCGCCGATTCCGCGCGACGGCACGCCGACCATCCGCTCCAGACTCATCGCGTCGGCCGGGTTCGCGAGCACGCGCAGGTACGCGAGCAGATCCTTCACCTCGCGATGCTCGTAAAAGCGCACGCCGCCGACCACGTAGTAGGGGATGCGGCGGCGCACCAGCGCCTCTTCGATCACCCGCGACTGCGCATTGACGCGGTAGAACACGACCACGTCGGACGGCTTCAATCCTCCCGCGCCGCAAAGCCGCGAGATTTCCAGCGCGATGAAGTCCGCCTCGTCGCGCTCGGTGACGCCGGTGTAGTAGGTGACCGGCTCGCCCGCGTCGTTCTCGGTCCAGAGATTTTTGACCTTGCGCTCGGTGTTGTTGCGGATGACGCCGCCGGCCGCCGCGAGGATCGTTTTGGTCGAGCGGTAGTTCTGTTCGAGCTTGAAAATTTGCGCCGCCGGGTAGTCGCGCTCGAAATCCAGGATGTTGCGGATGTCCGCGCCGCGCCAGCGGTAGATCGATTGGTCCTCGTCGCCGACCACGCACAGATTCCCCGAGCGCGCCGCCAGCATCCTGCCGATCAGGTACTGCACGCGGTTGGTGTCCTGGTACTCGTCGACCAGCAGATGTGTGGCCCGGCTCTGCCATCGCTGCAACACCTCCGGAAACTGCTCGAACAACAGGTACGTCTGCAGCAGCAGGTCGCTGAAGTCCATCGCGTTCATCGCGCGCAGGCGTTCCTGGTAGAGCCGGTAGATCTGCGCGATCGACGCCTCGCGGCCGGGCTGCGCCTGCGCACTCATCGCGTCCGGCGTCACCGCCTCATTCTTCGCCTGCTCGATTCGATTTTTCGCCAGTTCGGGCGGTGGCGATTCGGCCAGCGCTGCGTCCTCGAGCACGCGCCGAATCATCGTCATCGAATCGCTCTCATCCAGGATGGAGAAGTTGCGATCGAAGCCGAGCGCGTGACCTTCCTGGCGCAGAATCCGCGCGCACGCCGAATGAAAGGTGCTGACCCACGGGATTCGCGCGCCGTCGCCGACCAGCGCCGCGACCCGCTCGCGCATCTCGTTCGCCGCCTTGTTGGTGAATGTGACCGCGAGCACCTCGCCGACGTTCGCCTTGCGCTCCGCCAGCAGGTGCGCGATACGGTACGTCAGCACGCGCGTCTTGCCCGAGCCGGCGCCTGCCAGGATCAGGATCGGACCGTCCGGCGCGAGCACGGCGGCGCGCTGTTCGGGATTCAAATCGTCAAGTCTCACGGATGCCATCGTGCCTGCGAAAACTTCCGCACGGAGTCAACCAATCTAGCGGCTCCGGCGCGCGCGGCAAAGTCAGCGCGTTTCGTTTCAGGTGATTTTAATTTGCCGACCTACGAACCGCACGACAAATTCTACCGCAAGGCGCG
>DASQHV010000233.1:0-7353 GCA_035631915.1 Candidatus Acidiferrales bacterium
TCGCCCAGCGCGCGATAGACCGCCTGATGCCGCTCGATGAGTGTCTTGCCGTCGAAACTTGGACTCACGACCAGCGCCTCGAAATGGTCGCCGCCACCCGTGTAGTCGCGCACCTCGACGGTGGCGTCGGGAATTCCGCGCGCGATCATCGTTTCGATTTCTTTCGGGTCCATCCGGTTCGGCTGGCTATCTTAGCTTGCAACCTTCGCGGGAATCCACAACGACGAGGCGGCTCGCCGCCCGCACGAATGCGCTCGCGCTACGCCTACAGATCGACGACGTGCCCGCCCGCTTCGCCCGGCTTGGACGGCGCGATGTGCGGCTTGCCGCCGTCGAGCAGAATCCGGGTGCTGGCGGTAATCTCTCCGGCGCGGCCGGCGCCGACGATTCGCGACACCAGCTTGCCGTCGACGCCGACAAACAGCGTGGTCGGTATCGCCTGGACGCCCATGCTCGCCACCAGTTGCTCGTCGGCCAGTGCGATTGGATAGGCGATCTGAAATTCCTCGACGAACGGCTCGACCGCGGCGAGCCCCTCGCCCTGCAGCAGGTCGCACGAAACGCCGATCACGACCAGCCCGCGTGACTTGTTGTAGCGTTTGTAGAGTTCGTTGAGCTCGGGAATCTGGCGGCGGCACGGCGCGCACCAGGTGGCCCAGAAATCGACGATCACGGGATGTCCGCGATACTGGCTCAAGCTTATCTTCGGACCGTCGAGTGCGCGCGCGCTGAAGTTCAGCACGTCGTCGGGCGACGATGCGGCCGCGTCAGGCGCCGCGCTCGAATGCGGCGTGTCGATCCGAAACAGCGGCTTCGGCTTCGAGCGCTCGTGTTGATCGATGATGAACCCGACCGCGAGCGCCAACGTGGCGACAATCGCCAACAGCCGCAAGACTGGATTCACGTTCTACTCCTTTCCACTACGGCAACCGCTATATGATACTCCGCCGCCGCAGATCCGAAAGACGGGATTTATCGTAGCCCAGGACCGACGACAGAACATCATCGGTTGCCTCGCCCAGTAGCGGCGCGCGCGTGGACGGGAGGCCCGCGTCGCCATCGCTCTTGAACGGCGAGCCCGGCACCACCAGCCCGTCGTATTCGGGATGCTCCGCGCGGAGGATCATGTTGCGCGCGGCCAGGTGCGGGCTTTGGGTCACGTCCTGCACGTTGGCGATCGGAGCGGACGGCACCGACGCGTCGCCAAGAATCTTGAGCCAATGCGCGCGCGGCTGCGTGACGAACTCGCGCGCGAGTATCGCCTCCAGTTCGCCGTGATGAGCCGTGCGATCGGCGTTGGTTGCGAAGCGCGCGTCACTCTTAAGGTGCGGCATCCCGATCGCGTCGCAGAAGCGGAGCCAGATTGCCTCGTTGCCGGCGCCCATCACGAAGTAGTCATCAGCGGCGCGAAATTGCTGGAACGGCGTGATCGACGGATGCCGCGTGCCGAGCCGGCCGGGAATTTTGCCCGATACCGAGTAGCGCGCGAGCGCGTCCTCGAGCATCGCGACCTGGCAATCGACCATCGCGATATCCACGTGATTGCCAACGCCGTCGCGGTCGCGGACGCGCAGCGCGGAAAGAATCGCAATCGTGCCGTAGAGCGCTGCGCCGAGATCGCCGATCGACACGCCGCATCGCACCGGCTCGCCCGCCGGACTCCCGGTGATGCTCATCGTGCCGCCGAGCGCCTGCGCGACGATGTCGTAGGCGGGCGCCGATGTCATCGGCCCGGTCTGGCCGAAGCCGGAAATCGAGCAGAGGATGATTCTCGGATTGACGTCCTTCAGCCGCGAGTAGCCGAGGTTGAAGCGGTCCATCGTGCCCGGCGAGAAATTTTCAACCACTACATCGGATTTGGCGACCAGCTCGATAAAGATCGCGGCGCCCTCGTCAGTGCGCAAATCGATCGTGACGCTGCGCTTGCCGCGATTCACGCTATAGAAGTAGCCCGAGTCGCCCGACGGCATGATCGGCGCGAAGTGGCGTGAGTCGTCGCCGCGTCCGGGCAGCTCCAGTTTGATCACCTCGGCGCCCAGGTCGGCCAGGTTCATCGTGCAGAACGGTCCCGCCAGCACGCGCGTCAAATCCAGCACGCGGATGCCGCGCAGCGGCTGTTGATCGATCATCGAATTGTCCTTGACGGTGGCCGGTTCGGTGGCTGGGGATTCTGAAATCTAAAGTTATACATTAAGTGCAGCGTTAAGCTGTCCGGCTTTATTGACGCGGCCGCTTGGGGCATCGTAGCCGACTGCATGAATCGAGAAAAACCGGCGTCGGCACGCGGGCGCACACGGGGCGCGCCACCGATTCGAATCAGAAAGGCGCGCGTGGCAGACCTGCCGGCGCTGACGGCGCTCTACGCCGAGCTTCATCTCGACGACTACGACTACCGGCCGCCGACGGCGCGTGCGATGCGCACGGCGTTCGCCGCAATCGCGAACAACCGCGACCATCAACTCCTCGTCGCGGTGGAGGGCGGGAAAATTGTCGGCAGCCTTCACGTGATGATCTTCCGCCATCTCGGTCACGGACTGCATCCGGCGGCGATCGTCGAGAACGTCGTGGTGAGTGCGTCGCAGCGCTCGCGCGGAATCGGCGAGATGCTAGTCGTCGAGGCGGTGAAGCTCGCGCGGCAACGGGGATGCTACAAGCTGTCGCTGACCACCAACATCAAACGGGCGCGCGCTCATCGATTCTACGAGCGCCTCGGATGGCGCCGCTCGCACTTCGGCTATTCGCTCGATCTGAAGTGAGAGAATGCTAGCGGCGGCGCATCCGCGACTCGCGCGCCTCACGCGCGCGCATTGCCTCGGCGGGCGTCATGATCAGGCGCGGTTCCTCGGCGGCCTTCTGCTGCTCGGCCGCGACGACTGTGCCGAGCTGGGTTCTGATGAGCGCCTGGAAGAACAGCGAGCGCTTGGCGTCGGCATCGACACCGTCGCGAAGCCTCTTCGCCGCGGCAGCCGCCCATCCGGCCTGCGTGCGCCGGCCGTCGCGCAGCATGTAGTATGCGATGTCCTCGAGGCGGCGCCGGATTTTCATTCCGCTTTCGCCGCTCAGCAATTCGGCGACCGCGCGTTCGATCACGGCGTTGACGCGCTCTTGCTGATGGATCGGGCTGGTCACGATCACGCTTTCTCCGGCGCGCCCGATTTTCTCGACGTAGGGCTTGATCAATTCGGCGGGGAATCGCCACTCCAGCAACTCAGGCGCCTTCAGCAACTCGACGGACGGCTCGGCCCCGATCTCGGCGCTGAGTTCGGCATACACCGGATGCTCGAACTGCGTGGGCGGCGGCGAGCCGATCAGCTCCGCGCGCAGCGTCAGGAAATTCCCGACCTGGGCGCGGCGCGCGGCGGGCGTGTTGCGATACGCCTCGCACGCGATGAAATCCGCGAGCCGCCAGTCCGCCTCGACGAGCTTCACGCCCGCGCGCTTCTCCAGTTCCGCGCGCTCGAGTTTCAGCTCGCGCCGGGAGAGAGCGCTGTTCTGCGCACCGACCAGCCCGTCGGCATCGGAGATCAGCGCCCACAGCCGCGTGACGCCGCTTTGCACGCGCGGCTTCAGTATCCAGACGATGCGCGCGCCTTCGACGTCGATCGGCGAGAGCATCGCAGTCAGCGCGGAGGTCTCGGCGAGTGGCGCGGCGGTGTGCGACGGCGTCGCATCGGCTCGCGGCTCGATATTGTGCTGCTTCAGGCGAAACAGCGAGCGCCGAATCTCCCGCCGGAGCGCGCCGGCCGCGCCCGCTTCCATCTCGGCGAGCATTGCGGCGGCTTCAGGAGCGAGCACGTTGCCCAGCGCCCGCGCGATCGCGATGTCCGGCGCCGCGCCAGCCGCGCGCAACTCGCGCAGCTTTGCGATCGCCTGCGCCGGCGCGAGCGTCGCGTCGAAGCCCGCCGCGGCCAGCTTCGCGTCGTCGGCGTCGATTTCCCCGGCGTTGCTCACTTGAGTATTTCTCCGATGAAGCCGTGGAAGCCTATGCGTGGGCTTCCGACCCTGTCAAGTTTGCGTTTCGAGTCTGACACGCGCAGGCTCGGCGACGCCATTCGCTTCGTGAAGAAGTCGGCGATATGAAAAATCTCGAAGCCAAGTTTCGGCTGCATGATCTGGCGCAAGCCGAGTCCGCCGCGCTGGCGCTGGGCTACACGCGCCGCGCGACTCTCGTACAGCGCGATACTTTTTTTCGCGTCGCCGCGGGCAAACTGAAGATGCGCGAGGAAGGCGGCAAGGCCGTGCTGATCTTCTATAGTCGGAGCGCGAGCGAAACGTTGATGCTCAGCGATTACAAAATCGTTCCGGTGCCCGAACCGGAAAGCACGCGCGCCGTTATGACCGGCAGGCTCGGCGTGCTGGCCGTGGTCGAGAAGGAACGGGTCCTGATGATGCGCGACAACGTGCGATTCCACCTGGACCGCGTCGCGGGTCTGGGCGAGTACGGCGAGATCGAGGCCGTGATCGCCGATGGCGAGTCACCCGAACTGAGCCGCGCGGCCGTCGATCGACTGCTCGCGGCGCTCGGCATTACAGCCGCCGACTTGATCGACGTGTCGTACTTCGAGCTGCTCGCGTCGTCGGGCACAACTCCGTAGCCGGCGCCGACGCGCGCGCACGACTGCTCAGGCAGGCGCGTCAACCGTCAACCTGGGATTGCGCTCCGGCGGAAGATGGTCGTACAGGTCGGCGCGCAGATCAGACTTCAGCTTCGCGTATCCGGGATCACTCCAGAGATTGCGCCACTGCATCGGATCGTCGCGCAGATTGTACAGCTCACCCTCGGTGCCGTCGTAGCGAATGTCGAGAATCGGGTTGCGCGGCGCGAGCGCGGCCGGCACGTTCGCCAGATCGAAGCCGATGTCGCGGGTCGACTTCTCGTACACGGTCATCGTGTAGCCGTCGCGATAGATGCTCCGCAGATGCATCCCGATGGCGGCGAACTGACTGTCCCATTCTGTGATCACGCGCTCGCGACCGTTGCCGGGCGCCGCGGGCAGCGGCTTGCCTTGCATCCAGTCGGGCACAGGCACGCCCGCGATTTGGCAGAACGTCGGTGCGAGATCGAGCTGGCCGACCGGCTCCGCGATTTCCGCGGCGCCGACTTTTGCCGACGGCGCAGGCCGCCAGATCATCGGGATTCGCATCAACGCGTCGACGTGGTACGGCCCCTTGTAGAGCAGCCCGAAGTCGCCTTGCAGCTCGCCGTGATCGGTAGTGTAGATGACGTCGGTGCGGGCGTCCCATCCGCGCTCCGCAATCCGCGCGAGCACGCGCCCGCACGCTTGATCGATCAGTTCGTTCTCCACGTGCGTCATCGCATTGACTTCGCGAACTTGATCCGCGGTCATCTGGCACGGAACGAATGTTCCCGGTCCGCCCTCGAAGTTGAAGAAGCGGCCTTCGTACCAATCCAGCCAGTGGCGCGGCTTTTGAGCGAGAATTTTTTCGGTCTTCTCGCGCGAGCCCGGATAGCCGGCCGGCAGGTCGAGATCGCGCCAGTTGATTCGCCGCGCCTCGCTCTCGGGCGGATCCCACGGATGATGCGGGTCGGGAAAGCTCATCCACACGAACCAGTTTTCGTCGGGGTCGAGCGAGTCGAGAAACGCGATGGTGCGCGCGGCGACCCAATCGGTGTGATAGTGCTCGCGCGGAATCGGGTTGTACTTGACCTCGGGCGCGCCGGTATCGCCGCCGGGCAGCGCGCTCAGAATCGGCGCGAAGCCAGTCATCTCCGCGGGATAGTTTTTCTGCAGCCACTGCGAGTAATGCCATCCGCCGATCGGCACGTGCATCGCCAGTTCCATCCGCTCGAAGCCGCGATACGGCCCGGTAGAATCCTCGCGGCCCATGCGGTTCTCGAACCATCGCCCCTGCAAGTCGAACGCGGGCTCGAAATGCGCCTTGCCCAGCAGCGCGGTGCGGTAGCCGGCTTTCTGGTGCAGATAGCCTGCGACAGTAGGCGCGTCGGGCGGCAGCGCGACGCCGTTGGCGAACACGCCGTGAGTGCGAACGTACTGGCCGGTGATCATCGTCGAGCGCGCCGGCATGCAGACGACGTTCTGGTTGTGCGCACGGCGATAGTTGATTCCGTCGCGAGCGAGCCGATCGACGACGGGGGTTTTGGCGACCTTGCCGCCGTTGCATCCGAGCGCGTCGTAGCGCTGCTGATCGGTCGTGATGAACAGAATGTTGCGTTTCATTCAGTGTCCCTCTCAATTCCTTCCGTCGAGAATTGCTAGCATGCTTTCGGTGATGCGCAGCGTCAGTCCCCAAATCGTCTGACCGCCGTACAGGATTGCCGGAAATTTGGACGTGCTTCCGCCCTCGCGAGTCCACTCGTAATCGCCGCGGAATTTGCGATCGCGCAGCGCACTCAGCGGCACGTCGAAAATTTCGGCGACCTCCGAGAGCTGCGGCTTCATCTCCACGTCGGGCGGGATCACGCCGACGAACGGCGCGACGACGATCCCGCTCGCCGTCGTATGCATCGTGGGAAATCCGCCGATCACCTCGACGATCGACGGATGCAGCCCGACTTCCTCGTGCGCCTCGCGCAGCGCCGCATCGAGCAGGGTAGTGTCCGCGGGATCCACGCGGCCGCCGGGAAACGCGACCTGCCCGCGATGACTTGCGACGCGATCGCTGCGCCGGATGTAAACGACGTGGAGCTCGCCGCGACGCTCGAACAGCGGCACCAGCACCGCGGCCGCATTCGACTTGTTCGCCAGCTCTTCACGCTTGGCGGGCGCGACCGTCGCGAGGCGGGTGCGGATGCGCTCGACGTGGTGGTGAAAGGTTGATGTCGCCCGTGTGCTCACTAGTACAGATAATCGCGCGGCGAGTCCGGCTTGCAAGCGAATCGGCTGGTTTCCGCACCGCGGTGCGCTTAGGCTAACGTGGATCGGCGCACCAGATGCGATACCTCATCGGCAGATACCACGAAATTGCGCTAAAGGGCCGCAACCAGTGGCGGTTCGTGGATCAGCTCAAGCAAAACCTGCGCGACATCTTCGGCGATTTCCGGCTCGGCGCGATGCGTAGCGTCGGTCCGCGCATCATCGTGCCGCTCCCCGACGACTTGAGCGACGCGATCGCCGCCGAGCGCGCCGCGCTGATCTTCGGGCTGTCGAACTTCTCGCTCAGCTACTCGACGCCGCGCGACCTCGCGTCGATTACTCGCGAGGCGATCGCGCGCGCCACCGGAATCCGCGTCCGGACGTTTCGCGTGCGCACCAAGCGCGAGGACAAGCGCTTCGAGATGAACTCGATGGAGATTGACCGCGCAGTCGGCGGCGACGTTCAGGACGCGCTCGGCTTCGAAGTCGATCTCGGGCATCCCGAGCTCACCATCTC
>DASQHV010000234.1:0-1922 GCA_035631915.1 Candidatus Acidiferrales bacterium
GCGGCGCCACCGGAACGCAAGGCGCTGGCGTCGATTGTATTCACGTCGGGCACCACCGGCGCGCCGAAGGGTGTGATGCTTTCGCACGCGAACTTCGCGGCGGAAATTGCGATGCTCTCTCGAGTCTTCGTGCTCGGCGCCGACGACGTGGTGATGTCCCTGCTGCCGCTGCATCACACATTCGAGTTCACCTGCGGGATGTTGCTGCCGCTCGCCAGCGGCGCGACGATTGTTTATCCGCTCGAAGTCGACTCGAAGACTCTCTCACGCGCGCTCGCCGACGTTCGTCCCACGGCGCTGATCGGCGTGCCGGCGCTGTGGGAGGCAATCCACCGGCGCATCGTCGATCAGGTCGAAGCGCGGGGCCCGTTCTTTCACGCGGCGTTCGACAACCTGCGCGACTTGAATCGCCGGCTCGACTCCAACTCCGGGCTCAACTTCGGCTCCATCGTGTTTCGCCAGGTCCATTCGGCGCTCGGCGGACGGCTTAAGCTTGCAGTGAGCGGCGGCAGCGCCCTGCCCCATCGCGTCGCGGACTTCTTCAACGACATCGGCATCCCGCTGCTCGAGGGCTACGGCATGACCGAGGCCGCGCCGGTGCTGTCGGTCGCGCGTCCCGATGAACCGAACCGCGTCGGCGCCGTGGGCAAGCCACTCAACGGCGTCGAAATCAAGCTGGTGCCCGAGACCGGTTCGATCGGCGAAATCGTCGCGCGCGGACCGAATGTGATGGCCGGTTACTATCGCAACGAAGCCGCGACCGACGAAGTTCTGCGCGACGGGTGGCTTCACACCGGCGACCTCGGCCGCTTCGACGACGACGGCCGTTTGTACATCGTCGGGCGCGCCAAGGAAGTCATCGTCGATTCCGGCGGCAACAACATCTATATCGAAGAACTCGAAGAAGCCTACGGCCATTCGCCCTACCTGAAGGAACTGGCGGTCGTCGGCTTGAAGATCGGCCAGGGCGAGCAGGTCGCGGCGCTGGCCGTGCCCGCGTACGCACGCGGCGAGAGCCGCCGCAGCGTCGAGGCGTGGCTGCGTGCCGACTTCGAGAAAATCGCGCGCGAGCTCAGTCCGCACAAACGCATTCGGATTCTCCGCTTCACCGACGCCGAGTTGCCACGCACTCGCACGCGCAAGGTAAAACGCTCGGAAGTCGCTGCGACGATTCGCCGGATGCTCGACGCTCGCGTCGACGACGCTCCTGCAAGTGTGGTGGACGCGGAGGTCGAGAGTTGGCTGGCCGAAGCGCTCGCGATGGTCACGCCCGAGCCGACGAACATCACACCCGCAACGCGGTTGGTGGAGGATCTCGGGCTGGACTCGCTCGCGCTAGCCGAGATCGGCGAGATCATCGGGCAGCGCGCCGGCCGCGATATCGCGCCGGAGGAAATTGCTGACCTGCGCACCGTCGCGGACCTGCAGCGAATCAGCTCGCAGCCGGGCGGCAGCGGCAAAATCCGGATGCCCTCATACGCGCGATTTGCCGAACCCTACACCATCAGCCTGCCCGCGCCGCTCAAATGGCTGGGGCGTTCGGTGGTCCGCAGCGCCGAGCGCGCAATTTTCGACGGCTGGCTGAAGCCCAAGATTCTCGGCCGCGGCAACATCCCGGCCAACAGCAACTTCATCGTCGTCGCGAATCACTCCAGTCATCTCGACTTCAGCCTGGCCGGCTACGCACTCGGAGCTTACGGCGACGACCTGAGGGTGCTGGCCGCCAAGGATTATTTTTTCAACACACCGACGCGTCGATTTTTGGCGGCGAACTTCACCTCGATGATGCCGTTCGATCGCGAGCGCGCGCAGCTCGAATCGCTGGAAGACGCGCTCGACGAACTCGCCAACGGGCGCAGCGTGCTGATGTTCCCGGAGGGCACGCGCTCGCTCGACGGCGAGATTCACGAGTTCAAGAGCGG
>DASQHV010000235.1:0-3488 GCA_035631915.1 Candidatus Acidiferrales bacterium
CTTCAGGCCCGAAGCCGCGCTCGAGATCCTGAAGCTGCCGCAACTCAAGGATGCGAAGCCGGTATGGGTCGAGGTGCCGCGCGGCGGCGTCGCGTTCCATCATGGCTTGACGGTTCATCTCGCGAAGCCCAACCTCGGCACACGCACGCGGCGGGTGCATACGATAATCTTTTTTCGCGACGGCTCGACCCGCAGCACCGCATTCCCGCACGACTCGGTGGAACGCTTCAAGATAAAGATCGGCGATCCGATCGCGAGTCCGCTCACGCCGATCGCATGGCCGCGCGCCGCGGGCGATTTGCCGAAGCCTCCCGACGAGCCGATATCCGAACTGTTCGAAAAAGCGATCGCACTCGGTGCGTTCCCCGACAAGAGCCGGCGCGCCGAATCCTAAGCGCGAGAATTCGCCCGCTGAAAAACAGCGCGGGGCGAAGCGCCGACAGCGTTGTCGCACTCCGCCCCGCGGATTGGGGTTCGATTAGCGCGACCAGGAAAGCCGCGCGCCGGCACCGGTGGACCTATTCCTCAGGCCGGGTCCGATTGAAGTATGTGCGCGAAGGGCTCGCGACTATCAGCAACGCGATTGCCACTCCCGCCAGCAACGATAATGCTTCCAAGATCATGGTCCTGTCTCTCTTTCACGCGGCCGCAATCACAAGCTCCGTGATATGCGCCGCGCAATTTACGGTCGATTTACGTTTCGGATCGCCCTTCCGTACGACCGACGCGCATCCGCGTTGTCGTCGAATCGTGGCGCCCGCATCAGATGGTCAAGTTGTAGAGGAACGCATCGGGGAAACCGGCCTCTTTAGAAGACCTTGGGCCGGAGACTCCCCGCGCGTGTTATGCGATGCGCCAGATTAGAAGAGGCTCGCGAACGAAGCGACGACGTAGGCCAGGGTCAGAAACGCAAACGTCATTCCCGGCAACTCGCTGAGCAGGCTGTTCTGCGCGATACGATCCGCCGCAACCGTCTCGGTCTGCTCCTTGACCCGCTGAAAGTTCGCGATACGTGCATTGACAGTGGTAGCAGCCATTTTTCTATCCTCCCGTGAAAACCTACTTGACAGGGGGTAGAGCAAGGGCGGTGCCAACGGTGAGATCGAGCATTTCATTCGATAATTTTCCGGTGCCGCAGTCGGATTCATTTGCGATTCGCAAATCGTTTGCTGCGTGTCGCGAAATACCCGCCGAACTCTATGAATCTGCGCGCTTTCGCTGGCTACTCAAGCCACAGCAGTTCAAGTGCTGCATGCAGTCTGCGAACTCCGATAGCGCGATCGACATTACCAACGTGTTACCGAACGCGTCGGCATCTCGACGGCTCCCACAGCGCACGCCACCGCAGCAACGCGCGATTTGGACGCGGGGCTCGCGCCCCGCACCCCCGGCAGGGGCCAGCCCCTGCACCCGAGTTAGGAAAAGGACAGAGAGAAGATGCGGCCGCAGCGGCCTGTTAGAAGTTTGGGCGCGGCCAGGAGGCGAAGACTGCGTCGGCGGTTCACTGGGGCAACGCACTTTTTGTGTCATTCTAGAGCGGAGTCTGCGAAGTCGAAGGATCCCAGCGCGCGATCCTACGCGCATTCTGCACTTCTCGGATGATCATCAACGCGCGCAGAGCCGCGCGTCGAGATCCTTCGGCTACGGCAGCCTTCGCTCAGGATGACGGATGGGGGAGAGAAATGATGAATAACGGGACGCGCGTAAGAGCGCGCGCCGGGATTCATCGACTCCGGCGTGTCACACACACACCTCCGCTCCGAAGGACAAATTCGGACGGGACTCCCTTCAGAATGACGGACCAAGTCGACGCGCTCGCGGAAGGAGCGAGCGTCGCCATGATTTGTTGCTACTTCCCTTCGCGTCCGCGCGACCAAACTTCCTAACAGGGCCGCTGCGGCCCGCATCTTGTATTTCGCGTTTCCTGACTCGGGTGCAGGGGCTGGCCCCTGCCGGGGGCGTGGGGTGCGAACCCCTCATTCGATTCGTTGCTTCCCGCCGGTTGACGGGCTGAACCATCTGAGACTTTAATGCCGGTCATGGCTGGAATTGTTTCTTATGGTTCATACGTGCCGTATCGGCGCCTCAAGCGGTCCGCGATCGCGGCGGTGCTTGGCACGGCTCCGGGCAAGGGCGAGCGTGCTATCGCAAGCTTCGACGAGGACAGCGTATCGATGGCGGTCGAGGCGGTGCGCGACGCGCTGAAAGCGGCGCCGCCCGGCGACGTCGAGGCGTTGTTCTTCGCGACTTCGACTCCACCGTACGCCGAGAAGCTGAGCGCCGCCGTAATCGGTGCGGCTGCCCAACTGCCGCTGGAGATCCGCGCCGCGGACTTGACTGGCAGCGTGCGCGCCGGAATGACTGCGCTGCTGCAGGGTGCCGACGCCGTCAGCGGCGGTGCACAGCGCGCGGTGGTCGCGATCGGCGATTGCCGCCTCGCAGCGCCCGAGGGCAAGGCTGAGCAGACGACTGGCGACGGTGCGGTGGCGTTCGTGCTGGGCAGCACGGGCGCGATAGCCGAGATCGAGGCCAGCGCGTCGCTCACGCGCGAGCTGCTCGACACCTGGCGCGCGCAGGGCGAGCGTTTTGCTCATTCATGGGAAGAGCGCTTCACGCTGACGCAGGCGCATTCGCCGATGCTCGGCACGGTAATCAAGAACGTGCTCGAGAAAGCAAAGTGCGCGCCCGGCGATCTTGCGAAAGTAATCCTCGACGCGCCCAACCCGCGCGCCGCGGACGAAGTTGCGCGAGCGCTGAAGATCGATCCGTCGAAGTTCGCCGACCCGCTCGCGTTGACCGTGGGGCAGACCGGCGCTGCGCACTCGGGCCTGATGCTCGCAGCGGCGCTCTCGTCGGCGAAGGCGGGGGATCGAATCCTGGTCGCGACGGTGGCCGACGGCGCCGACGCGATCCTGCTGCGCGTGACGCCCGCGATTGCCGGCTTCAAGCCGGTGCATTCTGTGGGCCGCATGATCGAGTCCAAGGGCGACGTGACCTACGCCAGCTATCTCAAGTGGCGCGAGATCCTGCCGACCGAACCGCCGCGCCGGCCCGACCCCGACCGGCCCGCGGGACCGCCGATGATGCGCTCTGAAAAGTGGAAGTTCGGCTTCGTGGGCTCACGATGCACAGCGTGCGGGACGCCGCAGTTGCCGCCGCAGCTGGTGTGCGTGAAATGCCACAAGCGGGGCGCGATGGAGCCGTATCCGTTTGCCGATCGGAGTGCGAAGATCGCAACCTACGCGATCGACCGCCTTGCCTATTCTCTGAATCCGCCGACTGTTAACGTGGTGTTGGATTTCGAGGGCGGCGGCCGTTTCCTGGGCGAGATGACGGACTGCGAACCGGACAAGGTCGCGATTGGCGATGAAGTCGAAATGACGTTTCGCCGGCTCTTTACCGCCGACGGCGTTAACAACTATTTCTGGAAGGCGCGCCCGCGCCGCTAAAGGCACCGGAGGACTCATATGGCAAGCAAGGGAATCAAG
>DASQHV010000236.1:0-4212 GCA_035631915.1 Candidatus Acidiferrales bacterium
GGCGGTCGAATCTGAAATTCGCCGGCAACCAGCCGCTCCATCCGGGCGAAGGCAGCGAGGAATATTTCGTCGTCACCCGCGACGGCCCGACGATTTCCGCGTACGCCCGCGTCACACGCTTCCACGGCGTCACAATGGTGATGGAATTCGGCTATCTGCCGGGGGCGACGGACGCGATGCTCGCGACGTTCAAGTACCTGGCCGCGGAAGCGTCGGGCGTGACGACGGCATTCCATCGCGCCGGCGACCATCGCCGCGCCAAACTGCTGCGCGCCAAGTCAGGCGAAGCAGGCGCACCGATTCTGGTCACGCACACCGCGCACGATCCCGACCTGGAGCGACGCCTCGGCGACGCGGGATGCCCCGTCACACACCACATCGACAACAACTACATGTGGCGCGTGCTCGCGCCCGAGAAACTTGCGCGCCGCTTCGCGACCACGCCCGCCGCCGCATCGACGCGCGCATTCGAGCTGTTCGCCGATTCGCGCTCGCTGTTCTGGACCGCCGACCGTTTCTGAGTCCGCGGTTTCTCTCAACCGCCGCGCCTCGTGCCGGGTTGGCGCGCACTTCTCACCAGCTGTTCGGTGACCTGCTCGACAATCCATTGAGGCTTCCACTTGCCGCCCTCGCGATACCAGTCGGAGACGGTAAACGCAGCGCGCAAGATCACGAACGTCATGAGTTTTGGATCGCCGGGGACGAAAATTCGCTTTTTCATTCCCGTACGCACGATATTTGCGAACATCTGCTCGTAGCGCCGGCCCAACGTGCGGATGCGCTTTCGATTCTCCGGGCTGAGTGAAACGGGGTCGGGCAGCGCGCGCTCGTAACGCCCCTCCTCCTCGAAAATTCTGGCGATCACGGCTGAGATCGCCTCGCGCAAGGCCGATTCCGGATCTTTGGACGCTAGTGGAGCAATGGCCGCCAGTCTTTCAATTAGTCGGTTAACAGCGTCGATGCGGATCTCAGTGAAGATTTCTTCCTTGCTGCGGAAGTAGTGGTAGATGTGCCCCTTGGCCAATCCGCACTCGTGCGCGATTTGGTCCATGTTGGTTGCGTCGTAGCCGCCGTACGCGAACGCGCGCGCCGCACCCGTCAGGATTTCGCGGCGCCGTTCCCGGGCTTTGGCGAGATCGCGGATGCGGTACCCGCGGACGCCAACCGCGGGTGACGAATCCCGCTCGACTTTCGATCGGCCCGACGCCATTACTTCAGTTTCCCCATCGCTTCTCTTGACCGAACTATGTATTTTAGAATATCTGTTCTAAGAGACGGCCGCAAGAGACAAGGGAGTGTCCGCCATGGATCGAACGTATGTGGTAACGGGCGCCGCGTCCGGGATCGGCGCGGCAACAGCGCGCTACCTGCGCGAACACGGCGGTCGCGTTATCGGCTGCGATCTCCGCGCCGCGGACATCAACGCCGATCTGACGACCGTCGAAGGACGCAAACGCTTGGTCGACGGCGCGAACCGCCTGTCCGGCGGCGCGATCGACGCGATCGTCGCCAACGCCGGCGGCGGACCGCCCGAGACGATGCTCGCGCTGAACTTCTTCGGCGCGGTGGCGACGCTCGAGGGCCTGCGCCCTCTCCTTGAGCACAGCCCCGCACCTCGCGCCGTGATGGTGTCCTCGATCGCCTCGATGGGGCCGGCTATCCCCGAGCTCGTCGAAGCGTGCCTCAGCATGGACGAACCTGCGGCGACTGCCGCGGCCACCGCCGCGATCGCAGCCGGAAAGGGACCGTTGGATCTGTACGGCAGCGCCAAGGTTGCGCTGAACCGATGGTGCCGGAGAGTCGCGATCGGACCCGATTGGGCCGGCGCCGGTATCACACTCAACGTCGTTGCGCCGGGCTTCATCGACACGCCTGCTGCTGCGTACATCTTGTCCGATCCGGACCGCAGCGCCGCCGCCGGCCGAATGGTGCCGATGCGCGGTGCGTTCCCCGGCCGCCCCGAACAGATGGCGGCGATGCTGGCCTGGTGCGTGAGCGCGGAGAATTCGCTGATGACGGGACAAATCCTCTTTGTCGATGGCGGCGCTGAATGCCTGGCGCGCGGGGAGCGTTCCTGGTGAACCGCGACTCAACCGCAACCCGCCCACCGCTCACGCTCTCGGCGAATATCTTCTACGGCGTCGGCTCGATCGCCTTCGGCGTGCATCTGACCATGCTCACGTCCGCGCTGATGCTGTTCTACAACCAGGTGGTGGGCTTGCCCGCGGCGTGGGTCGGCGCAGTCATGGCGGCAACGCTCATCTTCGACGCGATCTGCGATCCCTTGATCGGAGAATGGTCGGATCACACGCGCTCGCGATGGGGCCGGCGCCATCCGTTCATGTACGCCTCCGCGGTTCCCGCCGCGATCGCATTCTACTTCCTCTTCGCTCCTTCGCTCGGATGGTCGAAGGGCCATCTGCTCATCTACATGGCCGCGATGCTGGTGACGGTGCGGGTGCTGCTCAGCCTCTACGAAATCCCGAGCTCGGCGCTGGGGCCGGAACTCACGCTGGACTACGACCAGCGCACGAGCCTGATGAGCTCACGTTTCTTCTTCGGGACCGTGGGCGCCGCGGGAATGTCGGTGCTCGCGCTGCAGGTCTTCCTGCGCAAGGACGCGACTCATCCGCTGGGTTTGCTCAACCGCGCCGGCTACTCCGAAGCTGCGATCGCCGCCAGTATCGCGATTTTCCTTTCGATCATGATCTCGTGCGTCGGCACCCATCGCTTCATCGCGGGCGTGGTTCATGCGCCGCGGGTGCGGGGCACGTGGCGGGAAAAATTCAGAGAAGTCAGCGGCACGATCACGAATCGATCGTTTCTCGCACTGACAATTTCGGGAATAGTCGGCGCCATCTCAACCGGCATCCGCCAGGGACTCGACTTCTACATCTCGGCATATTTCTTTGAGCTCACGCCCGCGCAGATGTCGTATCTTGCCATCGCCGCGTTGTTCGCCGCCTTTGCCGGAGTCGGCCTGGCGCCCGCGATCGCGCGACGGTTCGGAAAGAAGCCGACGATGATCGGCGTCTTCTTCGCCTCGCTGTTCGCGGGCATCACGCCCATCACCATGCGCCTGCTGGGACTCCTGCCGCCCAACGGCACCGCGGCTCTGTTCGCGATCGTGCTCATCTTTGCGTTCATCGCCGCCACGCTCGGCCTCACCGGATTCATCATCGTAAGCTCGATGATGGCGGACGTGGTCGAAGACGCGGCGGTCTCGACGGGACAGCGCTCGGAAGGCCTGCTGTTTGCCGCCAACGGTCTCATCTCGAAATGCGTCACCGGAGTCGGCACCTTCTTCTCCGGACTCATCCTCGCCTGGGTCAGCTTTCCCCAGCATGCGACACCAAGTCAGGTGGACCCGGCAATCTTGCGTCACCTCGGCCTGGTCTACGTTCCGATCGTAGGGACGTTCAGCGCGTTGGCGATCGCGGTCCTGATGCTTTACGACATCGACCGCTCCACGCATCAGAGAAATGTCGAGCGGCTGTCGGGCACCGACGAGGCGGATTCATCGCCAAGCGCTCAGGTAGAGGCCGTGAACGAGCAGCAAAGCGGCGTCCGCGCGACCTCGTGATAGGGCGCATTCTGACAGGAGGGCCAATGAACCGGAGAACATTTTTGCGAGCGATCGGATCGGCGGCGCTCATCCCGATTCTGCCGCGCCGCCTGCTTGCGAGCACGAACGTCAGCCGGCGCCGCCCTTCCGACGCTGCGTGGCCGTCGCCGTCGGCGTGGAAGCAACTCAACGATGCGGTCGGCGGTAACCTAATCCCCGTCGAATTCCCCCTTGCGAAATTGAAATCCGATCCTGATGGCGCCGACGCGAAGCGCCTTCTGGAGAATATCCGAAATCCCTACTTCGTCGGCGACCAGCCCGGACTCACGGAAACCCTGGGATGGCTGGACGCGTGGGCAACCAAGCCCAGCGTGTACGCAGTCGCGGCCAGAAACGCTCAGGACATCGCTGCCGCGGTAAATTTTGCCCGCGAGAATAACCTGCGTCTCGCCGTCAAAGGCGGCGGTCACAGCTACCAGGGCACCTCCAACGCGCCCGACTCGCTCCTGATCTGGACGCGGCACATGCACGACATCGCGATGCATGACGCGTTCGTGCCGAGTGGATGCGAGCATACGATGCAGCCGCAGCCGGCGGTCACCGTCGGCGCCGGTACGATCGGGATGCAGGCCTACGACGCGGTTACG
>DASQHV010000237.1:0-10417 GCA_035631915.1 Candidatus Acidiferrales bacterium
GCGAGTGCGTCCTCGCAGTTGGAAAGCAGGTTGCCGTGCGTGAGCATCACGCCCTTCGACGTGCCGGTGGTGCCCGACGTGTAGATGATGGTCGCGAGGTCGTCGAGGCTGCCCTCGACGATGCCGGCCGGTGTTTCCGCGCTGACCGACGCAATCGACATCACCGCCGGTGTACCGTTCGACGCGGGGGCGTTCTCGGCGCCGGGATGCATCGCGATGATCGCCGTCACCTCCGGCATCGAACCTGCCAAACCAACGATTTTCTTGACCAGCTCAGCGCCGTTGGCCGCGATGATCTTGGCGCCGGAATCGTTGATGACGTGAGCGGTCTCCTCGAGTCCGCTGGTGGTGTAGAGCGGCACTACGACGCCGCCGAGGCCGAGCACGGCCTGGTCGACGACGATCCACTCGGGGCAATTGTCGGACAGGAGGGCGACGCGGTCGCCGACTTTGACGCCCAGTGCGGCCAGACCGGCGCGCAGGCGGCCGGCGGCGTCGGAGATTTCGGTCCACGAGTGGTCGGTCCAAACCTTGTCGCGCTTGTCTTTCAGATAGACGCGCGAGCCGTATTTTCGCGCCTGCGCCTCGAAGGATTGGGGCAACGTCGTCACGCTTTCGGGCATGGTGCGAACCGACCTCCTGTATCAGGGCGAGTTGTACCTAAAAGATCGGCGGTCGCCAATCGCGGGCGAAAAATCAGCTCGCGCCGCGCCCGCGGATCGCGCTGGTAAAATGCTTGAAATTGCAGCGAAAATGTGAGCGTCATGTCCCCGGTGATTTAAGCAGGGGTTGCGCGCGCGGAGAAAGATTTTTCATTTCACTAATCGCCGCGCTAATGCGCATAATCCTATCTAATCTATGAATCGGAATGCGTTCGATCGCGTCGTGAGCGGGCTCAGCCGCCGGCGCCGAGTTGCGCCCGCATTCAGCACGCTTTTCCCTAAGAGGTAGCGCTTCGATGCTCGAGCATCTTTGGTTTCCGCACGACATCTCGACGTTTGGTCCGCAGATCGACTGGCTCTTCGAGCTGATCTTCTGGATCGTGATGATCGTCTGGATCGCGACGATGATCACGATGGTGGTATTCATGGTCCGCTATCGCACGCGGCCGGGACGCAAGGCTGAGTATATCGAGGGCAGCTCGCGTCTGGAGATTATCTGGACCACCGCGACCGCGGTAATCCTGGTCATCCTGGCGTTCCTCAGCCGCTCGACGTGGGCGGACATCAAGGAGCACGGGCCGCCGGGGCAGGTCTTCTACGCCGTCAGCGCGAAGCAGTTCAACTGGGAAATTACCTATCCCGGACCCGACGGCAAGTTCGGCACCAAGGACGACGTCACGATCGAGAACGAAATGCACGTGCCGGTGAACAAGGTGGTGCGGATCGACCTGACCTCGAAGGACGTAATCCACAGTTTCTTCGTGCCGAACATGCGCCTGAAGCAGGACGCGGTCCCCGGCCGCATCATCAAGGTGTGGTTCCAGGCGACCGAAACGGGGCAATACGAAATTCCGTGCGCGGAGCTGTGCGGCTTCGGGCATTCGGGGATGAAGGGCAACTTGACGGTGCAGTCGCAAGAGGACTTCGACAAGTGGCTCGCAGACCAATACGCACAGGCCGGCAAGTGAGCCGGGAAATCAAGGCACCGGCCAGTCGCACGGAGGAGATGGATCGACGATGAGCAGCACGGCAGCGGTTGCGGCACACGGCGCGCACGCCGAGCATCACGAGCTCGGATTTCTGCGCACCTATGTTTTTTCCGAAGACCACAAGATGATCGCCCGCCAGTTCCTGTTCCTGGCGTTGTTCATGATGTCGATCGGCGGCCTGATGGCGATGCTGATGCGATGGGAACTGGCGTTTCCGGAAACCCCGGTGCCCGGATTCCACTGGATGCCCGAGCCGTACATGTACGACGGCGCGATCCCGCCCAACACCTACAACGGCATGTTCACGATGCACGCGACCATCATGATCTTCTTCGTCGTGATGCCGATCCTGGTCGGATGCTTCGGCAATTTTCTGATTCCGCTGATGATCGGCGCGCGCGACATGGCGTTCCCGAAGCTCAACATGCTGTCGTTCTGGGTCGGCGCGGTGGCGGGCGTGATCATGCTCTCGTCGTTCTTCGTCACCGGTGGTCCGGCGGCGGCGGGCTGGACCTCTTACGCGCCGCTGAGCGCAGTGCCGATCTATACCGGCGTCGATTGGGGCCAGGACTTATGGTGCATCAGCATCATCGTGCTGGGCGCGTCGTCGCTGATGGGATCGATCAACTACATCACGACCATCGTCAATATGCGCACGAAGGGGATGTACTTCTTCCGCCTGCCGCTGGTGATCTGGTCGCTGTTCATCACCGCGATCCTGCTGCTGCTCGCGCTGCCGGTGCTGACCACGGCGCTGGCGCTGCTGCTTTTCGATCGGATGGGCGGCACGCACTTCTTCCTGCCGGCGGGCGGCGGCGAGCCGCTGTTGTGGCAGCATCTGTTCTGGTTCTTCGGGCACCCCGAGGTCTACATCATGATTCTGCCCGCGATGGGCATCGCCTCGGACATCATCGCGACGTTCTCGCGCAAGCCGATCTTCGGCTACCGCTCGATGGCGTACGCGATGGCCACGATCGCGTTCCTGTCGTGGATCGTCTGGGGCCATCACATGTTCCAGTCGGGAATGGATCCCGCGCTGGGCAGCAGCTTTATGATCACGACGATGGTCATCGGGGTGCCGTCGGCGATCAAGACGTTCAACTGGCTGGGCACGCTCTACAAGGGCAACATCCACTACACGACGGCGATGCTGAATGCGCTGGCGTTCGTGGCGATGTTCGTCATCGGCGGGCTGTCGGGAGTCTGGATGGCGTGCACGCCGGTCGACATGTACATCCACGATACCTACTTC
Organism: Candidatus Acidiferrales bacterium; assembly: GCA_035631915.1. Lineage (GTDB taxonomy): Bacteria > Desulfobacterota > Binatia > Binatales > Binataceae > Binatus. The sequence continues at coordinate 2,904 of DASQHV010000237.1, forward strand.
ATCGTCGCGCACATCCACTATGTGCTGTTCGGCGGCAGCCTGTTCGGCGTGTTCGCGGGCGTCACCTACTGGTATCCGAAAATGTTCGGCCGCATGATGAACGAGACGCTCGGCAAGATCCATTTCTGGATCACGTTCGTCGCGTTCAACTGCACGTTCTTCCCGATGCATATTCTCGGCATGGGCGGACACATGCGCCGCATCTACAACCCGATGCAGTACGACTTCCTGAAACCGCTGCAGGGGATCAACATTTTCATTTCGATCAGCGCATTCGTGCTGGGCGCCGCGCAATTCATCTTCCTGGCGAACATAATCTACAGCTACTTCAAGGGTGCGAAGGCGCCCGAGAATCCGTGGCACGCCAATACGCTGGAGTGGACGGCGCCGTCGCCTCCGGGGCACGGCAACTGGCCGGGCGCGCTGCCGACCGTGTACCGCGGGCCTTACGAATACAGCTCACCGGAGGTTGCGGAGGACTACTTGCCGCAATCGCAATTGCTCGAGCACTCGACGGCGGCGGCGGACTGAGGCGATCGCACCAGCGCAATGAATCGGTCGTCAGTTGAGGAGAACGCGCGCGCGCTGCATCGCTTCGCGATGCTGACAGCGGGCGCGACCTTCCTGCTCATCTTCGTCGGCGGGCTCGTCACGTCGACCGGGTCGGCGCTTGCGGTGCCGGACTGGCCGCTCGCATTCGGCAAGCTGATTCCGGCCTGGGAGGGCGGCATCCGCTTCGAGTTCGGGCATCGCGTCGCCGCCGGCACGGTCGTGGTGCTGACGCTGATCCTGATGGCGTGGGCGTGGCGCGCCGAGCGGCGGCGATGGGTCCGCCGGCTGGTGCTCGCGGCGTTCGGGCTGATCATTGTGCAAGCAATACTCGGCGGAATCACGGTGCTGTTCGAGTTGCCGCTGGCGATAGCGGTCACGCACGCGGCCACCGCGCAGGCTCTGTTCTGCCTGATGGTATCGATCGCGATCTTCACCAATCCGAAATGGGAATCGACGCCGCACGAGGATGAACCCGCGGCGCGCGTTCCGCTCGCGACCCTGGCGCTGGCGACGACCGCGATCATTTATCTGCAAATACTGGTCGGCGCGCTGATGCGGCACATGAGCGCGGGGCTGGTGATTCCGGATTTCCCACTGTCGTTCGGACAGCTGGCGCCGCCGTTTTGGAACCAGTACATCGCGGTCAACTATGCGCATCGATGCGGCGCGCTAATCGTCACGGCGATGGTGCTGTGGACGGTCGCGCGCGTTTTGCGAGTGCATCGCTCAAGGCCTGCGCTGCGCCGTCCCGCGCTCGGACTGTTCCTGCTGTTGGTCGCGCAGGTGTGCCTGGGCGCGCTGACCATCTGGAGCGGACGGAGCGTGCTTCCGACGACCAGCCACGTCGCGATTGGCGCCGCGGTGCTCGCAACGAGCCTGACGCTGACGCTGCGCGCGCGGAAAATTTTGGGCACGCCGCATCGCGTTGACGTGCTGGCGCCGGCGCGCGAGTCCTCGCGGCGGGTCGTGGCCAGCCGGGTGACCGCGTGAACGTGAAAGTCGCCACCGCCGAGTCGTCGCTGACGCTGCCGCGCGGCCGCGTCGCGGACTATTTCGAGTTGACCAAGCCGCGCGTCGTGCTGATGGTGCTGGTCACCACGCTGGCGGGCTTCTACCTGGGCGGGCGCAGTGGATTCGATCTGCAGCTCGCGGTGAACCTGATTGTTGGAACTGCGCTCGCCGCGGGCGGCACGCTGGCGCTCAATCAATACGTCGAGCGCGACACCGACGCGCTGATGCGTCGCACGCAGCATCGTCCGCTGCCCCAGATGAGGATGCGCCCGCAGGAGGCGCTGGTATTCGGCGCGAGCGCCACGGTCGCAGGCGTCGCCTACCTGCTGGCGACGACGAACCTGCTGTGCACGGCCGTCATCGCGGCGGTAACCGTGATCTATCTCGGCGCGTACACGCCGTTGAAGCGGTACACTTGGATGTGCAACCTGGTCGGCGCGATTCCGGGTGCGCTGCCGCCGGTCGCGGGCTGGGCCGCGGCGCGCGGTTCGATTGCGATCGAGCCCGTGCTGCTGTTCGCGATCATGTTCATGTGGCAGTTGCCGCACACGTTCGCGGTCGCTCGGCTCTACCGCACCGACTACGCGCGCGCGGGAATCTGGCTGCTGCCGTCAGACACGGCACGGGGCGGCAACCCATCGAACCCGGTAGTGATCGCCGCCAGTCTCGGGCTCGTTGCGCTGGGGATTGTTCCGACGATGCTTGGACTCGCGGGAATTGCTTATTTGGTCGTCGCGTCGATGCTCGGCGCCGGGATGCTCGTCTTCGGATACACGATGGTCTCGCAGCCGGGGAATCTGGTTGCGGCGCGGCGGCTGCTGCTCGCGTCGCTGGTGTATCTGCCGATTGTGTTGCTGGTGCTCGTGCTGGATCGGATGTGAGCAATCGCGATGGTGACGTTGGTGACCCGCGAAGAGCGGAAGCAGGAAATTTGGAGGACGCTCAGGATTCTGATCGGCGTGATGGTGGTGCTGGTGACCATTTCGGTCGTGACTATAATCGCGAAGCATTAAGATGGCGCGCGCATTGACAGCATCGACAGCGAAGATTCGGCCGTTCGTGGCGCCGGTGCGGCGCGGCGGCGCCGGCTCGGATGCGGCGTCGGGCGGCGACCGCGGCGAGCGTCGCTTCATCAGCAACGGCATGATCGCCATTCTGATGGTGATCGCGTCCGAGATGATGCTGTTCAGCGGGCTGATCGGCTCGTTCCTGATCTTCCGGCTGCAAGCCGCGTTCTGGCCGCCGCCCACCTTGCCGCGGCTTCCGATCGCGATCACCTGGGTGAACACGTTCGTGCTGCTGTCGAGCGCGGTGACGATGGGACTTGCGGTTCGCGCAGTGCATCAGAGCCGGCAGCGCCTGACGCGCCGCTACCTTGGTTTGACGCTGGCCCTGGGCGTGACGTTCCTGGCCGTGCAGGGCAGCGAGTGGGTGCGCCTGGTCGCGCACGGGCTGAAGCTTTCGAGCGGTTCGTACGGCGGCACCTTCTACATACTTATCGGGTGCCACGGCGCGCACGTGACGGCAGGCGTCATTTGGCTCGCTTGCGTGGCGATGGCTGCGATGCGCGGGCGGTACAACGCGCGCAATGCCGGCGGCGTCGAGTTGTGCGCGGTGTACTGGTTTTTCGTATGCGCGATCTGGCCGCTGCTGTTCGGACTCGTATATCTGATGTAGTTTGCAGGATGTTCGACTATCGAGAGAGGCGACGATGAAAACTTTGAGACTCAGATCGGCGGCGACCGCGATTGCGGCAATGATCATCGGCCTTGCTCCGCAAATTGCCAACGCGTGCGCGATGTGCGGACTGTCGCCCGGTGACAGCGCGGGTCATGCCTACAACACCAGCGTGCTGTTCATGCTGATCGGTCCCTACGTGACGTTCGGCGCGATCGGCGGAATCGTGGTGCTCGCGGTCCGTCGCGGGCGCAAGAACGCTGACGCCGCCGATCGCTAGAGCTGGCTGTTCGATGAGAATTGACTATAGCCATTTGCGCGAAACAGGATGGTCGAGATGAGTGAGGCTGCAGTAGATACACACGGTCACGCCGCGATCGTTGACCAGTTGGAACCGTCGCTTACGCCCGGCAACCTGGGCAAGCTCGGCATGTGGACGTTCCTGGCGGCGGACGCGATGACGTTCGGCGCCGGCATCGCCGCTTACGGCGCGCTCAGAATCGGCAATCCGAACTGGCCCTCGCCGGCCGATTATCTCGGCATCACCACCACCGCCATCATGACCTTCATCCTGATTTGCTCGAGCGTCACGATGGTCGAGTCGCTGAGCGGCATCCAGCGCGGCAACCAGGCCAAGTTCCGCCGCTTCATGGCGCTGACAGTGCTGGGCGGCATGCTGTTCCTCGGGATGCAGGCCTACGAATGGCACCATCTGCTCACCGAGAAGGGGATGTCGGTCAAGCGCGATTTGTTCGACGCGACGTTTTTCATCCTGACCGGATTCCACGGCTGCCACGTTTTCGGCGGCGTGGTGTACAACAGCGTGCTGCTGATTCGCGGCCTGATGGGCAAACTGCCGCAAGCGAAGGCCGGGCTGGTCGAAGTGGCGGGCCTCTACTGGCACTTCGTCGACCTGGTGTGGATCCTGATCTTCACGTTCATCTATCTGATCTAAAAGGAAGCGCACGATATAACGCGCGGGGACGATCATCGAGTTATGACAACGCAAGCTGCAGTTTCCGGACACGAAGTTCACGACGAACACGCGGACCCGAACTACATCGCGATCTTCATCTACTTGTCGGTGCTGACGGCCATCGAGCTCGGCGTCTATGCGATGGGTCTACCGCAAGTCGCGAAGGTCGGCTTGCTGATTGCGCTGGCGTGGGCGAAGGCGGTGCTGGTCGCGATGTACTTCATGCACCTGGCGATGGAGCGGCGCGGGCTGTGGGTAATCGCGATCACGCCGGTACTGCTGCTCACGTTTCTGTGCCTAATGCTGCTGCCCGATTTGACGACGCGGATGTGGACCAAGTTCGATCACAGGATCAAGGTGACCAATCCGGCCGAGATGGGTGCGAATCCCGCGGCGCCGCCTGCCGAGCAATTGCCGCCGGCGGCCACCAACTGAGCGATTCGAAATTGCGCCGGTGACGGAGTCCTATCACTGGCTGGCGCCGCTGAACGCCGTGCTGAACGGATGCGCGACGATTCTGCTCGCGGCCGGCTTCTACTTCATCAAAAACAAGCGCGTGAAACTTCATCGCGCGTGCATGCTCAGCGCGATGGCGCTCTCGGCGATTTTCCTGGCGTCGTACCTGACCTACCACTATCACGTCGGCAACGTGCGCTTTGGCGGCGAGGGATGGATTCGCCCGGTGTACTTCGCGATCCTGATTCCGCACGTGATTCTGGCTGGACTGATCGTGCCGCTCGCGTTGGTGACGATCTGGTTCGCGCTGCGTGGGAACTTCGTGCGCCATCGTAGGATCGCGCGCTGGACGTGGCCGCTGTGGATGTACGTGTCGGTGACGGGCGTCGTGATCTATTTCATGCTCTACCGCATCTACACGCCGCTCTATTCGACCTTCACTCACTGAAAAAGAAAGGGGCGGCTCTTGCGAACCGCCCCGTGCGATCGATCTGCTAAGACCGTGCCTAGGCCTTCGCGCTCGGACGGCTCGAGACCGCCTGATGCCATCGCGCGAGATTCTTCTGATTTTCCAGAATCTTGATGCCGGTGGTGCGCCCGAAGTCGATTCCGATCAGCGCCGTGATGTCGGCAATCGTGTAACGCGGACCTGCGATGAATTCGCGGTCGGCCAGCACCGTGTCGAGCCATTCCATGCGCTTCAGCGCGGCGTTGCGGCAAATCTCGCCGTACTCTTTCACCTGCGGGATGCGGCCCTTGAAGAAGTCGCTGGTGTTGCGAAACGCCCCCGCCGTCATCGAGAGAATTTCGATTTCCATCCGCCGGTTCCACATCTCGACCACCGCCTTGTCCTTGGCGTCAGTGCCGAACAGCGGCGGGTTGGGCTTTGTCTCCTCGAAGTAGCGGCAAATCGCGACCGACTCGGCGATGTGGGTTCCGTCGTCGAGTTCGAGCACCGGCAGCCCGCCCATCGGATTGATCTTCAGGAACTCGGGCTTGCGGTTGTCGCCGGCGGCGATGTTGACCTGCACGAGGGGAACGGTGATTCCCTTCTCAGCCAGGAAGACTCGCACGCGGCGCGGATTCGGGGCCTGGGTGAATTCGTAGATTTTCATAGTGGTTGCAATTTAAAACTGTGCGTGAGTGCCGTCAACCCGCGGGCTGCGACAATCGCGTTGTAAAGCTACGCCTTCGCACTCGGCCGGCTCGAAACCGCCTGATGCCATCGTCCGAGATTCTTCAGTGCCGGATCCAGCTTGAGGCCCGCCATCTGCGTGCCGAAATCGATCGCCACCAACGCGGTGATGTCGGCGATGGTGAAGCGATCGCCCGCGATGAACGGCTTGCTGCCGATCTGCGCGTCGAGCCACTGCATCTGAGATTGCGAGGTCTCACGCTGCGCTGCGCCGTAGTCGGCGAACTGCTTGATGCGTCCCTTGAACAGTTCGTTGGTGTTCTGAAAGGCGCGCGAGACCGGGCCGAACAGGTTCAATTCCATTCGGCGATTCCACATCTCGATCTCGGCCTGCTCGCGGGCGCTCTTACCCATCAGGTTCGGTTCGGGATGCAGGCTTTCAAGATAGCGGCAGATCGCGACCGATTCGGCCAGGTAGGAGCCGTCGTCGAGTTGCAGGACCGGAAGTCCGCCGGCCGGGTTCTTGGCCAGGAATTCCGGGGTGCGATTTTTTCCCTCCAGGATGTTGACCTGCTCGTTGTCGAGTTTGAGTCCCTTTTCCGCGATGAAGATGCGGGCGCGGCGCGGATTGGGGGCGAGTGCGAAGTCGTATAGTTTCATAATGCAACCAAGCTAGGCAGACTCCAAGCTCCGGTCAAGAAGAAAAATTGCATCGCGGCGCGTAGATGTCGAAGGGAAAATCAGCTACCGCGGAACTTCACTTCCGCCCGTGCGCCGTGCCGAAGTAGTCGCCGCCGTGCACACGATGGCCGGTGTCGATGCCCCATTGGATCGCGTGATCCATCCGCTGCATCGGCGGGATGTGCTTCGAGCACTGCACGAACGCCTCCGCGACCGAGACCATCACCCAGCGTTCGAGATGCCCGCCGTCGGCCTCAAGGATGTCTCTCAGCACAGCGTCGCCGAGCACGGCCTCTTCGGCGGGATGATCCTTCAAAAATTTCAGAAACTCGTCGTTCTCGACGATCTGCGCGCGGCCGTTGATGTGCAGACCGATCTGATCGGTGAAATCGACGAACAGCAATCCGACGTGCGAATTCTCGGTGATATTTCCTAGGCTCGCCATCACGCCGTTGCCGCGGTACTCGGGATAGGCGACGGTGCGCTCGTCGAGCGCTTTGACGAATCCCGCATGGCCGGCGCGAAAACTCGAGTCGGTTTCACCCTTGGCGTCCGCCGTCGCGACGAACATCATTTCCTGCCGCGCGAGAAACGCCTGCATCGCGGGATTCAGATGGTTGAGCACCTGGTGCCGATAGAATGCGAGCGCGTGAGTGGTCTTGCCGTACTTTTCCTGCAGGCGATGCTCGCCGTCGGAACCCGGCAGCATGTCGCCCTCGACGACGATCACCTCAACGCGTTCTTCGATGCGCACGATCAGTTTTTCGTCGCCGTCAGCCATAAAGAGAGTCCCCCAAGCGTCGGTACCGGCGCATTTTCAATCGCGCGAGTATGTTAGGCGTGCGAAGGCACCAATATCAACGCGGCGCCTTCAATCACCACTCTAGAGCGCGCGGCGGCGGTCGATTACGCGGCGGGCCTTGAACTCGGTGCGCGGCAGCGTGCCGGGCGGCATCAGCTCGATGCGCGGCCGCAGTTCGCATTGACGGATAACTTCGGTCTCGAGGCGGGCGGACAACTCGCGCG
>DASQHV010000238.1:0-6582 GCA_035631915.1 Candidatus Acidiferrales bacterium
GCAAGCTCGATCGCAAGGGACTCGGCGCGCGCATCGGCCGTCGCCTGACTCCGCAGTCTGCGGACACCGTGATCGAGGCCTACGAAAAGGCCCGCGCCGGCCGCGGCGACTCGACCGCACCCGCCGAGCTGTTCTCGGCGATCGAGACCGATCGCGTGTTCCGTATGCCGGGCGTGCGATTGGCGGAACAGCAGGCGCGTCACGACCGACGCACCTACAGTTACCTCTTCACTTGGAAGTCGCCCGCGATGCGCGGTGCGCTCGGCTCGTGTCACGCGCTCGAACTCGGCTTTGTCTTCGGCACCAACCATGTGCCGGGCATGACTGCGTTCGCTGGCGCCGGCCCCGCAGCGGAGAAGCTCGCCACCCAGACGCAGGACGCGTGGCTGGCGTTCGCGCGCTCCGGCGATCCGAGCGGCGCGAGCGTCGGCGACTGGCCGGTGTACACCACCGCGCGCCGCGCGACGATGGTGTTTGGCGAGGCGACCCGCGCCGAGGATGCTCCCTTCGACGGCGAGCGCCGCGCCTGGGACGGTGTCGCTGATCGTATTCTCGGCAGCCTCTAGTCCAGTGACAGATCGACCCGCGTGGTCTTCGACTTGTCGCTGATGCCGCTGGCGTTGAGCTTGGGCGCGATCACGAACACTCGCGCCGGATCGACCTTCTTCTCGCGCAGATACCGCTTCACCGCGTTGGCGCGCGCGTCGGCCAGATGGCGCAGGTCGTCGTCGCTCACGGCGGTGTTGGTGAGAATCAGCTTTTTCATATCGTCGGGCGGAATCGACTTGGCCAGCCCAATGACGTCGCGCGGCTTGGGAAATTTCCCCGCACTGTAAACTCGCGCCAGATACTTGTTGTACTCATCCTTCGTGAGCGGCTTGGCCTCCGCATCCGAATCTTCCTCCTTGCCGGCGTCCTTGGTCCGCAGCGCGTCGATACTCTGCTGGAGTTCGGCTTCGCGCAAACCGTCGCGATCGAACTCGGGATCCACGCGTCCCGAAATGTTGAGCCGCAACGCGGGCCGGTCCTGCATCGCCGCCGCGACCGTATCCAGCTTTTTCTGACCCTCCGGCGTCAACTTGGACCAGCCCGGCGCGAACTCGATGTTGCCCAAATCCTCGCTGCCGCCGCCAAATGCCGCCGCCAGCAGGCTGAATGGCGAGGTCGCCGCCTTCGCGATCAGGTTCATGAACGCGCCCAGCACTACGCTGCCGATGCTGAACTGCGGATCCGACAGCGAGCCCGAAACCGGCACGCTGACGTCGATTTGACCGCGCGAGTTCTTCAGCAGCGCGACGGCGAGCCGCACCGGCAGATTGGTCGCGTCCGGACTCTCGACGTGATCGCCAAAGGTCAGCTGGTCGATGAAGATATGATTGTCGGCGGTCAGCTTTTCGTGGTCGAGCAGGTAGTGAACGTCAACGGTGAGCGTGCCTTTGACGATCGGATAGCCCGTGTACTTCGCCGAGTACGGCGTCAGGCTCGTCAGCTCGATTCCGTCGGCCTTCGCCTTGAGATCGACGAACGCCATGGGCGCCAGCGGGTTTACCGATCCGTCGATGCTGATCGGCGCGCTGTCGTTGATCTGTCCGTCCAGCGAAACGTCGGCCGGCTCCGTGGACTTGGTGCCGAACGCGCCGACCTTGCCCGCGATCTCGGTTAGGTTCGCAGTGTAGTTTGGCTTGATGAAATCGTCGGTGTAGTCGATCTTGCCGCCCTGCAGAGTGATTCGCCCCAGCTCGATATCCGCCGCGATCGGTTGCGCCGTCGGCGGCGCGGCTGGAGCGGCCGACGCTTCGGGAACCGAAGTTGGCGCCGGCGCCGATGCGGACACACCTCCCGGCTCTCCCGCCGCGCGCGTCAGCGACTTCGGCGCGGTCTCCGGACTCCCCGCGATGTCTTTCAGATTGAGCTTGCCGTTGCTGTTGAGAATGATCCGCGAGTAGAAATTCGTCAGCGCCAACTCCCCGACGTGCGCCTTGGGCGGCCCGTCACTCAGGCTGAAGTCGATTTTCCGCGCGCTCAGCGCGTTCCATTTCAGAAACGAGTCCCCGGTCAGCTTGTCGAGCATCGTCACGTTGCCGAGCGTCGCATCGCCGCGATAGCTGATGTCCATATACTTGCGCATGTCAGCAACGTGCGCCGCGCCGTCCATCGTGAGCATCGCGCTGGTAATCGTCGCGTTGAGTCCGCTGCTGACGTATGCGTCGGCGAACGACAGGTCGAGCCGCTGTGTCGCAACTTTCAGATCTGCGTTGAGCGGCGCAATCGCGACCGTCCCGTCGACTTTGAAAGTGCCCTTGCCGTTTAGAGTGCCGCCGAGATCGAGCGAGAACGGCTTGCTGAAATCGCTGGTAACTCCTTTGACACTGAGTTCCAGCGGCGCCAGCGCCAGCTTGATTGGCCGCCGCGCCGCGTCGTCCTGCGCCCTTATCTCCGTCTTGTCCACCACCACTGACTCGATTCGAAAATTCCACGACGGTCCCGGCGGCGTCGCCGGCCCGATCGGTTTCGCGACCTCGCGCTTCACTTCGCCGACTGTTGCGGGACGCGGCGCGGGAGTTGCCGATGGTGTCGAGCGGACCAACGCCGCAAGGCTCAGTTGGCCATTTCGACCGCGCCGCGCCGAAACGTGCAATCCGTCGGCGCGAATCTCGTTGACCACCGCGTTGTGGCTGGCCAGATCTACCTGCCCGATCGCGATGCTGAGTTTCGACACCTCGACCGGCGTCTCGTGCCCGTCCGGCGCCACCAATCGGAAGTTGTCGAGCGTCAAGCCGGCCGGCTCCGCATGCACGTTGAACAGATCGCTCGCGAAATGAGTCGCGACCTTTGCGTTTGCGGAGAATTTCCCCGACGAGATCGTCGCCGCAAGCACCTGCTGCGCGAACGGCTGCAGCGCGGGCAGGTCCAGCCCGTCGAGCGCGACCTCGCTGTTTATCTGCGACCGCACCAGGTCGAGGTCGCCCTTGATTGCGAGCGCACCGCCGCTGCGAATCTTCGCCCCGATGTCGTAGGTGGCCGGAATCTGTCCGCTGTTGCGAAGATTCAGCGCGTTCACGTGAATTCCGTCGAGTGCAAATGTCGCGGGCGTCGCGCCACTGCGATCGACGACGCTAACTACGCTGTCGGTCAGGTCGAAGCTGTCCAGCGAAAAGTCCAAGGCCGGAGTCTGCACGGCCGCTGCTGGAGCGGGCGCAGATGCTGCCAACGGCGCGGGAAGCGGAGTCGCCGACGCCGCTGGCGCAGGCGTAGCAGGCGTCTGCTGCGCGGGCGCGGGCGGAGCGCTCGTCAACGCCGCGAGATTCGTGGTGCCGTCCGCGTTGCGCACGACCGTCGCGTTCAGCCCGTCGATTCGAATCGCCTCCAGGTACACCGCTGACGTGAGCGGCTCGACGTCCTTCAGCTTCACTTCCGCGTGCTTCAGCGCGAGCAGTGGACCGCCGCCGAGATCGCGGACGTCGAGCGCGTCCACCGCGACAGCGCCGCTCAAACGGATCATCGGCTGACCCTCGGTCTGCACGAAGTTCACGTAAACATCCGACGAGAGCGTCCCATCCTTGACCGCGACTGGCAGCTTGACCGGCGCGTAACCAAGATAAAGCGGCAGGTCGAGGCGATGCAGCTTCAGGTCCACCACCGAGTCGTGCGTCGCGCCGAACGGCTTGGTAACGCCCGCGATTCGTAGCGGGCTGCCGTCCACCACCATCTCCAGCAGCGGCTGGACGTAGATTTCAACGTCCGCGGGCAAATTCGCGATGAACGGGACGTTGAGCTTGATTTTCTCCACGTGATGCGTCTGGCCGAGCAGTTTGTCGTCAAGCCGGATGTCGCCATTGGTGATGCGGATGTTGGAAACGGCGAAGCGCATAGGCGCACTCGTCGACGGTGGCGGCGGCTTTGCCGGCGGAGGCGCGGAACTCTGCAGCAGGTCGGAAAAGTTGAAGTGCTGCTCGTCGATCCGCACGATATGAAACGCCGGGCGCTCGATCGTCACCTCGCGCACCACCGGCGCAAGACGGAAAATCGAAAACCACGACGCCTTCACGCGCAGATGCCCGAGGTCAACGAACGGATTCGGCCCCTCGCGCTCGCCCACGTGCAGGTCGTTGACGTCCAGCCGGAGATTGAGCGGATTGAAGCGTATTCTGCCGACGCGCACCGGCCGCTCGAGACTCTTTGCGACTTGCACCGTAAGGACGTGCCGCAGGATCGGCGGCACCGCGACGACCAGCGCGATACCCAGCACCGCGACGACCGCAACCGCGATCAATCCCGCCCGCCTGACACGCCGCGAGCGACTCGCCTGCAGCAAACGCACTACTAGCGCGTCGCCCCACGCCTTGACGACTTCGCCCGCCCGCTTGATTCGATCGTTCATCGTGCCGCTACGAGTCGGCTCCGAGCCAGCGCCGGCGATCTTGCACGATCGGCCGGCGGCGCTTCAGGAGCGCATACGCCTCGTCCAGCGTCATCGCGCGGCGGACCTTGAGGTACCATGCCACCACCAGCGGCGCGCGCTCGCATCCTTCCTCGCAATGCACCAGCACGCGATTTCCGTCCGACAACAACTCGTCGATCAGCGCCGCAGTTTGATCCATCGATGCGATCCCGTCGGCGAGAATCGGCATGTGAACTGCCCGCGCGGGTTCTCCGTCGGGCACATCGGGAAGAACGTTGATGATCGCACCGTCGAATCGCCGCGCGTCCTGCAAATCGCCGACGTACAAATTCGTGATTACTTCGGTCTCATGCCAGGTCGCCGCCATTTGAAGCCAGCTTGACCGTCGGCGCGACATTGCGTCAACCTCGCGCGAATCCGCCGCGACTTGCTAGTCTCATCGGCCAAAATGCCCAAAGCCGCAATTCCGCGATTGCACATCCAGGGACGCTGGTTCGCCGACGCGAGCGGCCGCCGCGTCATTTTGCGCGGCGTCAACCTCGGCGGCGATTGCAAGGTTCCGTACCCCGACGGCGGCACCAATTTCCCCAGCGACTTCTCCGATCATCGCGAGGTCTCGTTCATCGGCCGGCCCTTCCCGCTCGACGAATCCGACGAGCACTTCTCGCGCCTGCGCGCGTGGGGCTTCAACTGCGTGCGCCTGCTCACCACCTGGGAGGCCGTCGAGCATCGCGGCCCGCGCGACTACGACGTAGAGTACCTCGACTACTTCGCCGAGCTATGCCGCCGCGCCACAGACTACGGCCTCTACGTCTTCATCGATTTTCACCAGGACGTATGGAGCCGCATGAGCGGCGGCGACGGCGCGCCCGGCTGGCTGTTCGAAAAAGTCGGCATCGACTATCGGCGGATCGCCGAGTCGGGTTCCGCGCACGTGATGCAGCATCTGTACGACTACTCGCGCGGCGGCCGCCAGGAGGATCGCTACCCGACGATGAGCTGGTCGCAGAACGCGCGGCGCCCGGCCAACGGAATCATGTGGACGATGTTTTTCGCCGGCCTCGACTTCGCGCCCGCGACGACTATCGACGGCGTCAACGTCCAGGACTACTTGCAGGAGCACTACCTCGGCGCGATGACCGAGATCGCGCGCCGCGTGCGCGACCTGCCCAACGTCATCGGCTTCGACTCGCTCAACGAACCGGCGCCCGGATGGATCGGGAATTCGCTCACCTACCGCCACGTCGCGGCGAGCGAGACCAATCCCAACCCGCCCGTGCCCGGCCTCGCGTGGTCGCCGCTCGACGGATTGCTGGTTTCGCACGGCGTCACGCGCTCAGTTCCGGTGCTCGAATTCGACTCCGCCACCAAATCGGCCGTGCCGCGGCGCGAGCAATCGATCAATCCCAATCGCGTCTCGATCTGGATGGAAGGACGCGTCGATCCGTTTCAGCAGGCCGGCGCGTGGCGGCTCGACGCCGACGGCAGCTACGAGGTGCTTCGCGACGACTTCTTCCGCCGCGTCGGCGATCGCAAGGTCAACTTCGTCGAGGATTACGTCGGGCCCTTCTTCGCGCGCGTTGCCGAAAATATCCGCAAAATAAATCCCGACTGGATGCTCTTCGCCGAGCTCGATCCGATGTCGGGCTTTCGCGGCGGAAATTTTCCCTCCGAGACGCCGCCCAACACTGTCAACGCAGGCCACTGGTACGACATCTTCACGCTCGCGACCAAGACCTTCGATCCGAACTTCAGTCTCGACCTGACGACCGGTGAGATGCTGGCTGGCGCCGCACAGATTCAGGAGCGCTATACGCGCCAGCTCGGCAGGATTGCGAGCATGTCGCAGACGCTCAACAACGGCGCGCCGACGTTGATCGGCGAGTTCGGAATTCCCTTCGACCTCAACGGCGCCGAGGCCTACCGCGCCTTTCGCGCCGGCGACCACTCCGACGCGCCGTGGACTCCGCACATCGTCGCGCTCGATCTGATGTACAACGCGCTCGACGCGCTGCTGCTGAACAGCACGCAATGGAACTACACGGCGTCGAACCGTAACGACCTCGCGATCGGCGACAGCTGGAACCAGGAAGACCTGAGCATCTTCTCGCGCGATCAGCAGGCGGACCCGCACGACCTGAACAGCGGCGGACGCGCGCTCGTGGGCTTCGTGCGGCCGT
>DASQHV010000239.1:0-5080 GCA_035631915.1 Candidatus Acidiferrales bacterium
TGCGCGGCGTGACGCTGCAGTCGTTGTCAGAAAAGCGGAAATCCGCGATCAACTTCAGCATCTAGGGGAATTGCGGATTGTGCCTCTCCCTGGCAGGGAGAGGCCGCCGCGTGGCGCACGCGGCGGGTGAGGGTCCTTCAGCAAATTGCTGATCTCCTGGATCACTTCGTCAGTTCCAGTCAACGCGTCGCTGTCCCAGAAACGAACTACGCGGTAGCCAAGACTTTCGAGATATTTGGTTCGCCGTGTGTCGCGCTCCTTCGACTCGACATGTTGCGAGCCGTCGAGTTCGACTACGAGAAGCTCCTGCGGGGCACAGAAGTCGGCGAAGAACGGGCCGATCGGAAATTGCCTGCGAAACTTCACGCCGTGCAGTTGTCCATTTCGGAGTCGTCCCCAGAGCTTCATCTCGGTGTCAGTTGAAGCGCGTCTCAGCTGACGCGCCCGATCGCGACGCAGGTTGTCGTCAGACGCGACTGTTGGCTTTGCGAGGTTCCGCTTCATCGGAATTAATGACCCTCACCCGCGCTCCGAGGACTGCGCGCGGCCTCTCCCTGACAGGGAGAGGCAATTTCATCGCTGAGTGCGGACGCGGCTTTGGACGTCGTTCGCGTCATACGTGGGCGAGGACGTCCTCCTTCAGGCGGCGGAGCGAGCCCTCTTCCAGCCCGGCCACGCTGCTGAAGATGAACTGCGTTACGCCCCAATCCTTGGCGCGTCGCTTAAGCTCCGTGGTGCACTGATCCGGCGTGCCAATCAACGCCATCGGCGACTGCCGCATCGCGTCGGCGCTGAGGCCGAACATCTGGCCCATCGTCTCGGCGGTCTTGCGAGTTGCGTCGGCCGAGTCGGTGATGGTGAACGAGTAAATCATGTTGCTGATTCGTATGGCGTCGGGCTTGCGGCCGAGCCGCTTCGCTTCCGCGCGCACGAAGCTGACCTTCGCGCGAAAGGACTCGTCGGTCGCCTGTTTGAGGTGTTCGATTGACAGATGCCCGACCTTGCCCGCCTCGATAATGATATTGACGTAGTCGGCGTACTTGGCCGCAATGCGCAACAGCCCCTTGCCGCTGCCGCCCACGATGATCGGCGGATGCGGCTGCTGGATCGGCTTGGGCCACAGGATTGCGTCGGTCAGCTTGTAGAACTCGCCCGCGAAGTTGGTCCGCTCGTTCGCCCATAGAGAGAGGATGCAAGCCAGCGACTCGTCGAGCATCCGGAGGCGTTCCGTTATCGGCGGAAAGGGAATGCCCGTCATCTTGAACTCGGTCTCGGTCCATCCCGTGCCGAGGCCCGCGACCAGCCGCCCGTTGCTGAACCGATCCAGCGTCATCAGGCTTTGCGCGGTAATCGCGGGATGACGAAACAGGTTGCACAACACCAAGTGACCAATGCGAATCTTTTTGGTCGCCTCGATCAGCGCCGCCGCGATCGAGACGGAGTCGTACGCAAGCGCGCGTGGATCGTACTGGCGTTCCGGACCCTCGATCACGAGATGGTCGGGAAAAACCACCATGTCGTAACCGAGCGCTTCGGCGGCCTGTGCGCTGGCGCGAAACTGCGCCGGCTCCAAATTGTAGAGCTGAACTCCGAATTCCAGTGACATGATTCGCTCCTCTTTCGCGCGACCGGATTCGTGATTTCGCCACAGTAGCAGACGCCGTCGGTTAAAGAACGCGCGTGGCATTCCTAAGCAGATGGACGTTTGCCTGATCGATTCGCAGGCAATTGCGGCGGCTTCGACCATCACGCGACGTTGAAAATTTGGCCAGTGCTGGCAGGGACGACTCGTTTTGTGCCGTAGAGTGCTATTGCGTTCGGCATCTGCATGGCGCATTAGCAATCGTTGAACAATTGGTTAAAGAATGATTATGTTGAAGACGTGGTGGATGGAGGTTGATGAGGTGGCGGTTTCGCCCCGCATACGCCTTTCGCAATTCGACGTTGCTCGTGCGAGCTGCTGAGAAGGAGCGTTATGGCTGCAAGTGTTGCGTACCCGTCGGCTGTCGGCAGTAGGGAACCGAGACGACCGACGCTGATCGACGCGTTGGGCGAATTCAGAGTACCGCTCGAGGCCACGGTCTTTTGGCTCGGCGCGCTGGCGCATCCGTGGCCGCACGCCAACGGCGAAAATCGCAAAATCGTGATGCTGATTCCGGGCTTCATGGCGGGCGACATGACCCTCGCGCCGCTGGCGAGCTTCGTCCGCTGGCTCGGTCATCGCGCGGTGTTCGCCGGAATCTGGTCGAACTCGAGGTGTCCTCGCGAGACGATGCGCGATCTGAACGAACGGCTCGACCTGGTTTACGAAAAGTACGAACAGCCTGTCAGCGTGGTCGGGCAAAGCTTGGGTGGTGTGTACGCGCGCGAGTTGGCGCGGGAACAGCCGCACAAGGTCGAGCGGATAATCTCGCTCGGCTCACCGATCAGGAAACCGCGCCACGCAGCCAACCTTGCGGTGCAGGCGGTCGCGCGTTCGGTCGCGGCGTTTCGCGGACGTGCCGATGGGTGTCTCACGGAATCGTGCCAGTGCGGCATGATGCTGAGCGACGAGGCGCCGGCCAAGGTGCCCGCGACGCACGTGTACTCGCGCACCGACGGCGTCGTGCACTGGCATAGTTGCGTCGACGATAGCGGCGCTCCGACAGTGGAGAACGTCGAGGTGATGGGCAGTCACGTCGGGATGGGACTCAACGCCGACGTCTATCGTGTGATTGCCGACCGGCTTGCGCTGCCGCCGCGCCCGCCAATCCGCGAGCCACGCCACTAAGCGACGGCGCGATTCTCAGGCGTTCCCGTAAACCGGGACCACCGCGCCTGAAGTGACGCGACAATCGTCGGAACACAGGTAAGCCACAGTCCGCGCGATGTCCGCGGGCTTCACCCAGTTCTCGTGCTTGGCCTTGGGCATCGCCACGCGATTCGCTTCGGTGTCGATCGTGCTCGGCGCGATTGCGTTGACCACTACGCCGTCAGCCAGCACCTCCTGCGCGAGTGACGCGGTGAAGGTCGCGATCGCGCCCTTGGCCACCGCGTAAGCCGCATAGTCGCCCGCGCCCTGCAGTCCGCTGCGCGAGGTGACCGACACGATGCGTCCCCACCTGGCGGCTTGCATTCGGCGGACCACAGCGCGGCAGCAGATGAACGTCGGCTTGACGTTGAGATCGAACATCGCCTGCCATTCGGCGAGCGAGGTCTCGGCAATTGGCTTGCCGCCCCAGAATCCGCCGACCAGGTTGACCAGGATATCCACCTTGCCGAACTTGGCGGCCGCTTCGGCGACAAATTTTTCGACCTGCGCCTCGTCGCCGACGTCGACCTTCTTCACCATCCGCGAGGTTTGAGGAAAGCGGCCGCCCAGCTGTTTTTCGAGCATCGGCACTTCCGCATCGACAACGTACGGGATGGCGACCTGCGCGCCAGCGGTCAGAAAATGCTCGACCACCGCACGTCCGAGCGCGCCGGTGCCGCCAGTCACCATCGCAATTCGGTTTTCCAGTAGTTGCATATGAGAGATCCTCCGTCGCCGCGCCGATGCGCTGAGCGAGTTCGCTCACGCCGGATTCTAGTGTTGTGTCGCGATTTGGCAAACCGCTTTTGGGCCGGCGCAATCGGCGTCCGGTGGCGTCATTCGACGAGCAGTTCACGCGGATGGTGTTGCAAAACGATCTTTGCTGTGAAAAAGGATTTCGAAAGCCGAATTCATGCAGGGCAGAAGCAGAAGGAGGAAATCCTAATGGAAGAAGCAACGTTCATGCTGCTCAGGTGGCTGCACTTCCTATTCGGCATCACGTGGATAGGGCTGCTGTATTATTTCAACCTGGTGCAGACGCCGTTTTTCGGTGAAACCGATCCCCCGGTGCGCAGCGGCGCGATTCAGAAGTTGGTGCCGCGCGCGCTGTGGTGGTTCCGCTGGGGCGCAATGGGGACGGTGATTTTCGGACTGCTCTACCTGTTGATGTGGTGGGGGATGCGGCTGAACTATGCGATGACGCCGTGGACCGTCGCGATCTTCACCGGCGGCGCGCTCGGGCTAATCATGTGGGCCAACGTGTGGTTCGTCATCTGGCCCAACCAGAAAATCGTGATCGCGAACGCGGTTGCGATGGCGGGCGGAGCACCGGCGAATCCGGCGGCGGCCCCGGCCGGCCGGCGTGGCGCACTGGCGTCGCGCACCAACACCTTGTTCTCAATCCCGATGCTGTTCTTCATGGGCGCGGCGAGCCACTACACAATGTTCGGCCAGGCGACGTCCGGCGGTCTGCTCGGCTGGTTCGTGATTTCGCTAATCGTGATGGGCGCTGTCGAAGCAAACGCGCTCATTGGCTCCCAGGGCGCGACCAAGAAGCCTTTGGACACTATCGGCGGAACCATCACCGCGGGCGTTATCCTGTGGGCCGTGCTGGTGTGCGTAATTTTTCTGACCCTGGGCTGACAGAAAAAATATCGATTCATTCGCGCCGCCGCTGATGCACACAA
This sequence comes from Candidatus Acidiferrales bacterium, assembly GCA_035631915.1. GTDB lineage: Bacteria > Desulfobacterota > Binatia > Binatales > Binataceae > Binatus. Next base: position 4,480 of record DASQHV010000239.1, read on the forward strand.
GAGTGCGTCGGCGGCGGCGCGGTTTTTTCAACGCGCCTTCGTCCTATTTCTTCTGATTGGCCGCCTCGGCCAGGAACGCGGTGAGATTGTCGATCTGATTTGCCAGCTGCGGCAGCGCGCGCATCGCGTGCGTGGTGCGTTTGGGCGTGTATCCGGGCGGATATTTCAAATTCAACACCCGATCGTTGACCAGTTCGCGCGATGAACCGGCTATAGGCGGACCCTGGCTGCCGGCAAGGTTGGGATCGGGGTTGTGGCAGACCACGCAGTTGGTCATGTACACGATGCGCCCCTGCTGCGCCGGCGTCATCGGCTTCGACGGCCCGCACGCCGCGATCGCAAGCGCGAGCATCGCGCCGCCCGCTCGCGTCACGCATCGCACGCGCAGACTATTCGTTGCGGAAGCGTTGGACCTGAAGAAGTGGCCGAGGGTGGTACGCACGGTGGGTCGATCGTTTACAGCTCGCGGCGGCCGCTGAGAGCGCTGGTCAAGGTCGCGGAGTCACTGTATTCAAGGTCGCCGCCAGCCGGCAGTCCCCGCGCCAGGCGCGTCGCCTTGACGCCCAGCGGCTTCAGCGCGCGCGCGATGTAGAGCGCGGTC
>DASQHV010000240.1:0-2034 GCA_035631915.1 Candidatus Acidiferrales bacterium
CACGCCGCCGCCGACGCTGGCCTCGAAGCCGACTGCGAGTCCGTGCGCCGCCGCCTCGCGAAAAATTTCGCCGCCGTGTTCCGCCAACAGGGCCTTGTTGCCCGTCACGACGTCCTTGCCGTGCGCCAGCGCCCGCATGATTAGCGCGCGCGCCGGGTCGTGTCCGCCGAACAGTTCGACCACGATATCGATGTCGTCACGCGCAACCAACGCGGCGCTGTCGCGCGTGATCAGCTTCGCCGTGATGCCGAGCGCCGCGTCGGGCTTAAGGCTCCGGTCCGCAATTGCGGCCAACTCCAGCGGCACGCCGAGCATCCGCGCGTACTTCGCGGCGTTAGAGCGCATCAGCCGCACCACGCCGGTGCCCACTGTGCCGCAGCCGAGCAGCGCAATCCGTACCGGTTTCAAGTTGTCCCCTGCGTTTGCGCCCGCGACGCGCTTCTTAAGATCCGCTCGCCGCGTGCCGCGCAACGTCGGCGTGGCCGCGGCTCAGCGCGTGACGAATTCCGCGGATTGCCTGGCGCGTGCGATGCTCGTTCTCGATCAACGCGAAGCGCACAAAGCCGTCGCCGTCCTGACCGAAGCCGACGCCGGGCGAGACCGCCACCTTGGCCTCCGCGAGCAGGAACTTGGAGAACTCCAGCGAGCCCATCGCGCGGAACGGTTCCGGGATCGGCGCCCACACGAACATCGTGGCCTTGGGCTTCTCGACCGGCCACCCCGCGCGATTGAGTCCGTCGACCAGCACGTCGCGCCGCGACTTGTACATCGCCGTGATTTCGGCGCCGCACTCCTGCGGACCGTTGAGCGCCGCAATCGCCGCGACCTGTACCGGCGCGAACATCCCGTAGTCGAAGTACGATTTCAGCCGCCCCAGCGCCGCGATCATCTCGCGATTGCCCACCGCGAAGCCGACCCGCCAGCCCGGCATGTTGTAGCTCTTGGAGAGCGTGAAAAATTCGACGCCGATATCCTTCGCACCAGCCACCTGCATCATCGAGGGCGCCTTGTAGCCGTCGAAGCACAGGTCCGCGTACGCGAAATCCTGCGCCACCATGATCTCGTTCTCGCGCGCGAACTCGACCACCCGCTGCATGAAGCGCATGTCCACGGTCGCCGTCGTCGGGTTATGCGGAAAATTCATGATGAGGAACTTGGGGCGCGGCCAGCATCGATTCACCGTCGCCATCAGCTCGTCGAAGAATTCCTCACCGCGGCGGATCGGGACGCCCTGCACCTGCGCGCCCGCGATGATGCACCCGTACTGATGAATCGGATAGGTCGGCGTCGGCGCCAGCACCACGTCGCCCTGGTCGAGGATCGCCAGCGCCAGGTGCGCGATTCCCTCCTTCGAGCCAATCGTGACGATCGCTTCAGTGTCGGGATCGAGATGCACGCCGTAGCGGCGCTCGTACCAATCGCAAATCGCCAGCCGCAGTTTGTACACGCCGCGCGAGACCGAGTAGCGATGGTTGGCGGGCTTCGCCGCCGCCTCGACCAGCTTCGCCACGATATGCGGCGGCGTCTGCTCATCGGGATTTCCCATGCCGAAATCGATGATGTCCTCGCCGGCCCGCCGCGCCTTCAAGCACAACTCTCCGATCGCGTTGAAGACATAAGGCGGCAGCCGTTTGATTCGTGGGAAATCCATCTTCTTCGGGATTGATTGGCGCTCCCCTCTCCCTCCCCGTAGAGTTCGTGAACTATAAGTTTTAACGGACCGTGGAGTTGCCCGCTAGTAGGTGCCTTCTGATGCTATCCGAAGCGAGCACCGCGCCTTCTGTCATCCTGACTCCAGCGAGCACCGCGAACGACACTTCTGTCATCCTGACCGAAGCGAGCATTCGCGAGCGACACTTCTGTCATCCTGACCGAAGCGAGCAGCGCGAGCGGAGCGGAAGGATCTCGGACAGCTTCGCGCCAGCGAAGCCGGTACCGGTTTCGAAATCACGAAGTGGTCCTTTACCTCCGTTCTCATTGGATGCAGCAACGCAAAACCGGAACCGGCGGCGCTTACGCACCGCTGTCCGAGAT
>DASQHV010000241.1:0-14185 GCA_035631915.1 Candidatus Acidiferrales bacterium
TGGTAGGTGTGAGGCAGCGGTTCCTGTTTTCCGACACGCAATACGGGCTCGGCTTTACGGAGGTGCACGAGTGCGCGAGGTGGGTCATTTAGAGGCCCGCTTCTCGCAAAAATTCCCCCCAGCATCATGTGTACTCGCGCCCCATCGTCGACAGCCTTCAGCGCTTCGTAAAGGCCGAGTGCCCGCTCGAGATGGTCAACCGCCTTCTGAGGACTCGTGGTTTCAAGGAGCCAACCCAATCCAGTGAGCAAGTCGGCCTTTTTCCCCGGGTTCCCGTCGTGCAGGTCGAGCAGCTCAAGGGCTTCGTTTCGATGAGAGAGCGCCTCATCGTACGCGTAGACAGTCAATGATGCCTCGGCTGCGAGGATTGAGTAGTCGACGGCCTTCTCCCAGTGGCCCGCCTCACGAAAATGGTGCGCGAGCGCCGCAAGGTGCGGTTTGAGATCGGACGCGTGGAGTTCTTCGATAGACGTTGCGGTCTGCAGGTGCAGTTGAGATCGTTCGACAGGGCTTAGGTCATCGTAGACAGCGTTTCGGATCAGCGCGTGGGAAAAGCGGTAGCGACCGCTTGCACTCACGCTGCGGGAAACAACTCCAGCTGCGATAGCGTGCTCCAGTAGATTGGCCACCTCGGCAGCTTTTATTTCACCCTGGTTCGCGATCAGATTCGCGTCGAACTCATTTCCAATCACCGCGGCAATCTTGAGCAGTTCCTGAGCCTCCTCCGGCAGCGCCGACAGCTGGCGTCGGATCGATTCGCGAACTCCGTGCGGAAGCTTGAAGCCAGCGTCCCGACCAGAAGGATTGTTGAATTCGTGATCCGCCAGCATCAAGCGCACCACGCCGTCCACGAACAACGGATTCCCGTCGGTCGCCGAGTAGACCCTCGCGACCACATCCTCCTCCGCCGTCCGGCCTGAGCGGCTTGTGACGAACTCAGCGACTTCCGACCGGCTGAGACCACCGAGCGGCAGTGTCGAGCCTTCGCGATTCAGATCGCCGATGCGCTCGCCGAGTTCCGGCGACCGCCTGACTTCCGCATCGCGATGGGTGCCGACGATCATTGCGCGTGAGTCCTTGAGACCCTTCGCGATGAAGGTCAGCATCTGCAGCGACGACTGGTCGGCATCGTGAAGGTCGTCGATCACCAGCACCAGTGGAACCACAGCGGCGCACGCGCGGAACAGACTGGCGACGGAATCGAAAAGCTCGAAACGCGCCTTCTCCCGATCGGATGCCGGCGCCGGGGACTTTTCCGCAATGTGCAGGTTCGACAGTTGTCGAAGTTCCGGCGCTATCGATGCGATCAGGGCCAGCTTCTCACCCGACAGCAACGGAACTGCCGGCGCCAGTTCGCGGCGAGCGATTAGTGCTCGAACCACCTGGAGAATCGGCCAATAGGCCGGTGCGCCGCCGCCTTCCCAGCATCGTCCCCACAGAACGCACGAGCCACTAGAGGCGGCTCGCACCGAGAACTCATCGGCCAGGCGCGTCTTGCCAACGCCAGGCTCACCGGAAACCAGAAACAGCCGGCCGCGGCCCCCGAGCGCGTCCTCAAGCCCTGCTCGCAGCTCTGCAAGCTCGCGAATGCGGCCGACGAATTGCGGCAGTGCCGGCCTGGGATATGTGTTTTCGCCCCCTCCCGTAGAGGCCTCCTGCTGCGCGGTGATCGGGAAGAGTGGCGTCGAGGCTCCGCGCGGCGTATTGAAACTTTATCGAAGCCGTCGCGCAAACGTCTACAGCGGCAAATGACTGCCGGTTGATTCTGCCACCGCGTCGCGCACGACGCGTCCCTGAAGTCCTGCGGAGAATTTTGGTGGGCCGTCGGAGACTCGAACTCCGGACCCGCTGATTAAGAGTCAGCTGCTCTACCAACTGAGCTAACGGCCCACCGTGGAGACGTGCTTACGTAGCAGGATGTTTGGGGTGAGTGAAGGGATTTGAACCCTCGACCGCCGGAGCCACAATCCGATGCTCTGCCAACTGAGCTACACTCACCATCCTTTTTCGTCGACTAAACCCGGCCCGCCGCAGCGCATGCCGGTGTTCATACTCGTGGCGCGCCAGAAGGGATTCGAACCCCTGACCCACGGCTTAGAAGGCCGTTGCTCTTTCCACCTGAGCTACTGGCGCGAATCGGGGCGAGCCGATTTGAACGGCCGACCCCCTGCTCCCAAGGCAGGTGCGCTACCAGGCTGCGCCACGCCCCGAGCCTTTAGGGATTAACACACCGCCGATCCGCTCTCAACCGAGGTCCGAAAATTCGCGCGTGAGATCGAAGCACTAGCGGAGTCGCAAACTCGGCGTGGACGATCGCGAGGCGATGATCGTAGACCGCAGCCGACGTTCCTCAGCGCGATCGTGGATGCGTCGAGCACGTCGCAATCGCATGCGTCGATGCCGCGGGCCGGCGTCGCGCGCGAAAGCTTCGCCGCCTCGCAAAAGCTCGTGAAATTCGCGACGTGTCACCGGGTGCATTTTTCACATTTCACACGCAGGCCGACTGCTGCGTCGAGGGCTTCAGATCTTGCGCAGCGCGCGAAAATTCCTGTGGACAACTCCGACCCGCTCGCAACTTGCAAAATCCTTTTCTTTTCGCGGGAGAGCGGCCTGAATCGGGTCGTTCGACGACGCGCCGGTTGCAAATCGAGAATACTCTAGAGCAACGCTCTGTTGAATTTACTCAGATTTTTCTCAGGCACGTTGTTTGCTCACATCTATTGTCGCGCTGCCAATCTCCTCCCCCGAGACCACAGCGCCTGTCCCCAAGCCAGGCCGGGCTACTTGAACCGTTGGCTCCCCACCCGCGGTCCCCACTCGTAGCCCGGCCATTTTTTTGTTCGACAGCCGGCATGACCGCGCGCCAGTTTTTCGAGATCTGCGCTAGACGATAAACTCCCGCGACGGATGGCATCGCGGGTACGCGCGCAGGTAGTCGAAGAATTTCGCCAAAGTGCGGTCGCTGCGGGTCAGCGTGCCGGGCCGGAAATGGATCGTGTTGACGACCGGCATGTCCTCGCTAAGCACACGCATCTCAAGCTCGGTGACGGAGCGCAGGAATTCTGCCGTCGCGGCGTCGTCGCTGTCCTGCCTTCTCGCGCAGATGACTGCAAACACGTTGGTCTGACCTGGCCGCGGAATCCCGAACGGCGTCATCGCGCCGAACCATCGCCCGTTAATCGTGCTGCTCTGGTAGAAGATGTTGGTGCCGTAGATGCCGACCCGGTACTCGATCGGCTCGCCGCCGGCGTGATGCCCGTGGAAGTCGTAGAGCATCGAATGATCGGTCCACTCGACCTCGTCGTGCGGGTCGCGACCGTCGAAGCTGACGCCGTGCAGCGCCTTGATGTGCTGCATGTCGGGGGTGTTGCAGCTCAACACCCACGGGTCGCAGGGCATCGTGCCGGGAATCAGCGAGGTCCTGAGCTCCAGCTCGCTTTCGGGGTACGGAAAGTCCGGAATCTGAAAGCGCGGGCGCTCGCCGTTGTAGGCAAACACGATGCCGAACTTCTCGACCGTCGGGAAGCGGAACAGGCACGCGGCCGGCGGCGGCGGATCGCCTACCTTGGTGGCCACGCAGACGCCGTCGCCGTTGTAAATCCAATGATGGAACGCGCATCGAACCGTGTTGCCGATCACGGTCCCGACTGACAAGTCGGCGCCGAGATGAGCGCAGTAGGCACTGAGTACCCGTGGGACGCCGTCGGTGCCGCGAAACGCAATAACGCGTCCGCCCAGGAAGTCGACGCCGACAATTTTCTGCCCGTCGAGCTCGTGCGTCATGCAGATCGGAAACCAGGTTTCGGAGTAGAGGCCGTTCTCGCCCTCGGCGGGAAGCGGCGCCCCCAGATGCCGATGGTGCGGATTGGTCGTGACGGGTATCGCGTTTGCCATCGCAGCTTCTCCCCGTGAGCGTCGCGCCCCCCGCGCCCACTTGCCCGCGAGATTAGACAAAAGCGGGCGCAGTTGTCGAATTGCGCGCGGGCGCGCTAGTTCGGAGAACGGATGGGTGCGCCCGACGCGGGATTTTCTTCCTGCACGCAGCAGCTTTGAATCTCGTTTTGAGCCGCGTCCGCATCGATAGGATTCAGCTGAGGTTGGCCCAGGCTCAGTGTGCCGGACCAGCCGAACTCTTCGCGCAGGTAGTGAACACGGGGCTGAGCGTCGAGCTCGATCTCGTCGGCCGAGTCGGTTTGCACGCGGCAGACGACCTTTGCGGTTGGCACTATAAACGCGTGATAGCCGCCGGGACCGATCTGCGCGGTTTCGTCGCCACACGTGACCGGCGGACGCAACGCCGACGATCCGTAATGGTAGGGCCGGTAAACGTAGATCACGGAGCGATCGGCAGGCACCGTCGCTTTCCTAAACGGCTGGCCCTGGACGGCGCATCCGGCGGCAAACAACGCGGCGGCCAGGAGCAGAGTCGTCGCCGATGCGCGATTCATTCAGGTAGCGCGCCGGCGCTCGGATGGCCGGCGCTTGCGACGGCGCGCGCCAGTCGATCAGCGTCGCGATAGAGCTGTTGATCGATTTTTTCGCGCACCGCGGCGCGCGCGGCGTCGTCGAGTTCGCGATGCGTCGGGTGACCGTAAAGTGTGTACGACTTCGAGACGTACGCCGTGGCGGTGTAGTCGGCGAGTACTTCGTCGTGCTCGACAATCGACAATGAAGCGGACGCGGTCGCGCCGAAGTCTCCGACCGGACCGCCGGCCAGCGCCGCCGGATCCATCCACGAGATCGCGAGCGGCATATGATGTTCGTCGTGCGTCAATTCCTCGCGATAGGAAAACGTGACCGGCGAGCTGTCTGATAGCGACATCGCCACTGCCGGCGGCAGATCGCTCGCGTCGCCCTCGGTCACACGGCCCTTGAACGGCAACGCGCGCGCGGGCGTCGACAGCGGCGCAGTTGCGGTCGCCGGCGCGGCTGATTGCGCGGGAACTGTTGGCTGCGAATCGATAGCCGCGACGGTGGATTGCTCGCTGGCGCATCCAAAGGATGCGATCGCGAAAATCAGCACGAGCAGTGCACGTGAGCGTATCGTCATAGTTCTCCTGCCCCGCGCTTTCACTATAGACGAATCGCACGCGCGAGTCGTTTCACAAATTGCGCAATATCTGCTGTCTTGACGCACCGGGCGGATAATTCTTCGTCGGCGTGATAGACTTGCGCTGGTTGACGGGAAGGTCTTGGTGACGAGGACGGGGCTCACATTTCACGCATCGCGCGATATCTCTCGGCAACACTCGGCACGTTGATTGCCGCGGCGGCGGTCGCCGGCATCAGCGGATGCATGCTGGCGGCGGCGCAACTCGCGCCGGTTGCGCTTCATGCGGCGGAGGAAGTTGGCTCGGGCGTGCTGCACGTCGCGGAGCACGCGATAATTTCATCACATGAAGGAACCGAACAGGCGCGCAAGGAGGACGATCGCGACTTCAACGACAAGATGAGCAACGGCGACAGTTGCGATCAACTCGAATTGCAGGTGCCGGGCGTGGTTGAACTGCGCAAAAGCACGGACGGAATTCCAAGCTATCGCGAGCTGCGCCTGAACGGCAGCGTAGAGGAGGCTCATTGGGCGCCGCTCGTCGAGAACGGAATGGACGCGAACGGGTGGCGTCCGGCGGTGAATTTCATGCAGATGGAGTTTGCGCCGCCGCTCGTCGGCGCCTTTCCCGACAAGGGCAGCAACTATCTCGCGTACGCGCCGTCGGATCCAATTTCGGCGGCGGACGAAAATCGGTTGGTATCGCTGACGATGAATTTTGCCAAGGCAGCGGGAACGTTCAAATACAGCGGACGCGTGTATGACTACGCGGTGACGAGCACCTTGCCCTGCTTTCCGCCGCCAGAGCGGTAGCTATCTCCACACCTGATGCGCCAGTTCGGCGACCAACTTCAACTTGGCCTCCTGCGTCGATTCGGGAATCGGATTGCCTTCCCACACCGTGCCGAAGCCGCACTGCGTCGAAAGCGCCATCTGGTCGCGCGGAAAAAATTTGGCCGCCTCGTCGATTCTCTGCACGACGCCATCGCGCGATTCGAGCTCAATGCGCTTGGTCGAAATCAAACCCAACACCACGCTCTTGTCGGCGGGAATTTCGCGCAGCGGTTCGAACGAGCCGGAACGCCAGTCGTCGTACTCGAGCAGAAATCTCGAAAAATTCCGCGCGCGTTGGAACACCTGCTTTGCGATCGCGTCGTAGCCGCCCTCGCCGACGTAGTAGCCCTTGTTGTTGCCGCGGCACAGATGCAGCGCGAAGCTGACGCCGGGCACGTCGGCGACCGAGTTGATGATTTCGATTCCCTCGCTGAGCAGGCGCGCCGGGTCCATCCCGCGGTCGGCAAAGTCCTCGCGCCGGCGGTCGGGGTCGCACAGCATCCCCAGCTCCGGCGCATCGATCTGGATGTACTCACATCCAAGCGCCGCCAACTCGCGCGCTTCATCCCGCACGATATCGGCCGCGTCTGAAAACAATGAGAACGGATCGGGATACGCGTCGCGCGAATACTCGGGCGACCATCGCAGCGTCATCATCAGCGGGCTCGGCAGGGTTACCTTCAGCGGCTTGGTGGCGCGCCCGCGCGCGTAGGCAAATTCCTCGTTGGTGAGGGACCGCATCCGCCGAATCTTGTCGACCACGGCGTACTGCACCTGGATGTTGATCTGCTCGCCCTTCTGATCGCGCTCGTGCGGACGGCGCCATACGCGGCTGAACGCCGGGATGGGTTTGACGCCCGAAATTACGTCGGTGAGCGGCGCGATGAAGTGCGTGCGACGCATCTCGCCATCGGTCACGACGTCGACGCCGCATCGCTCTTGCAACGCGATCATCTCGTCCACGGCGCGATCCTCGACGCGCTTGAATGCCGGCGTCGGCAGCTGGCCAGCCTCCCATCGCTTGCGCGCGACCTTCAGGTATTCAGGCCGCAGCATCGAGCCGATCACTTCCGCGCGATAGTTGATCGCCATCGTCAATCTCCCCGCCGCGGCCACTCAGCTCGCGCGCGACGCCAGCACGAAATCGAAGTTGATCGAGTCGAGGTTGCCGGAGTGCTCGTAGCCCACCACCAACGACTCGCGCGAGCCGAACACCGCGTCCGACTCCAGGTATTCGTCGCCGGCGATATACAGCGCCGTCGTCAGCGGCGCGTAGCCGTCGGCCGAAATTCTGAAATGAATGTGCGCGGGGCGGAAAGGATGCCGGCCCAGCGCGTTAAGCATCGTCCCCACCGGGCCATCGCTCGGCACCGGGTAGCTCGCGGGTTTGACCGAGCGGAAGTGAAAGCGCCCGTCGGCATCGGTGCGGAACACGCCGCGCATATTCATCCCCTCGGCCTCCGGCAACTGCAGGTCGTAGAGACCGGCCGGCGACGCGGTCCATACGTCGAGCTTTGCGTTGGCGATCGGTTTTCCCGCCGCGCTGCGCACGCTACCACGAATCTCGAGCGGCGGACCTTCGACTCCGCGCGCGATGCTCGCACCGAGCGGCATCGCGGGCGCGTTCTCGCGATAGAAGGGTCCCAGCAGGCTCGATTCGGTCGCGGCGGGAGTCTTATCGCGATTCGCGATGACGTCGACCAGCGCGCTGAGACCGAGCGTATCGGAAAGGAGGATGAATTCGTTGCGCCGCTCGTCGCAGAGTTTCCCGGTATCAACCAGGAATTTAATCGCCGCGTCCCATTCGCCGGGCGTGAGATTCACCTTGCGCGCGAAGGCGTGCAGGTGCTCGACCAGGGCGGTCATCAGCTCGCGGACGCGCGCGTCGGGCGCCGCCGCGATACGCTCGACAACAGCCTGCGTCAAATTGTCTTCGGTCAGATTGCGCATGTTGGATCACCTCGACGCCTCTACCGCGCGAGCTGTTGCACCTGGCTTTCAACGCGCGTGCCCTTGAAGAAATCCGGATTCATCTCGGTCTTCGCGCGCACCGGATCGACGAACACGAAATCGCGAAAGTCCTCTTCGCCGATGAGGCCGTCCTCGACCATCTCCCACGCTTCGTACGCGGCGTCGCGCATGTCGGGCAAGTCGAAGTGGCCGATATCGGAGCCGTAGATGGCGCGCAGGCGCGAGCCGGTCGAATTTTTGCAAGTGTCGTACGCGAGCGCCATCAAGCGATCGTCGCCCTCGCAGCCGAAGAAGAATCGCGGCACGAACAGCTCGCGCAGGTCGTCGCGGCTGGAGATTTCGCAGCGCGCCCATTCGTCGACGTCGGCGGGATTCTCCGCCGTGCTCCACAACAGTTGCGAGCGATCCTGCCCGAACTTCGACACGATTCGTTCGCCGTAGTCGCTGCCGTATTCGTGAAACAGCCGGCGCATCAGCGCCTCGTCGCGCGTTGCGGGATCCATGATTTCAAGCAGCGCTTTGCGATTGCGCTTCTCCCAGTGCCCGATGAGATCGTTGTAAAGACTGCACGCCCAAGCGACGCCGCCCTCCATGAATGCGAACCGCAGCCCCGGAAATCGCCGCGTCACGCCGCCCAGGAACAGCGCCTTGCAAATCGCCTCCGACGACGCCGCGAAGTGACCGATATGGTTGTAAACGAAATTCGAAGTCGACGAGCGCGTGCCCGTTCCGCTGGTCGGGGTGTGAAAGGTCGGCGCGACTTTCAGCTCGACGCACTTTTGCCACACGGGATCGTAATCGTACGCGCTGTCGAGGCAGAAATTGTCGAGCCAGACGGCGTGGCGCGCTGCCTCCGGCGCAAGCCGCGCGGCGGCGGGAATCGTGCGCCGCGCAAACGCGGGCATCAGCACCGCCTTCATGCCCAGCGTCCGCACCGCATGCTCCAGCTCCTCGATCGCTTCGGCCGGAGTATGCATCGGGATGATCGCGGCCGGCGTCATGCGGTCGCGATACTCGCGAAAAATCTCAGCGTGCAACTCGTTGTATGCGCGGCACATCGCGCGGCGCAGCTCGTCGCCCGGAAAATGCAGCATCATCATCCCCATGCTCGGGTAGATGATCGTGAAGTCGAGGCCCATCTCGTCGAGCCGGCGATGCAACAATTTGGGCAGCGAGCTGGTGGCGCGATCGAGCGTCATTTTCGCCGGATGTCCCCACCATATCGGGCGCGGCGCGCGCTGCTCGGCGCGCTGCGCGGGCGTCAAGCGATACCAGCGGAACGCGAACGGGCTGTCGCCGAGCGCGCGCACCTCGTCGACCATGCCTCGGCCGCCGACCCGCTCCAGGTAGTCGAAAAATGCGGGCTCGAACTCCGCGACGTGACCGTCGGAATCGATTATCGGATGATTCAGCCGCGCGCGAATCGCGGCCGAGCGGGAGTTCGATGCGCTGGCGTTGCTCATGGGCTCGTCCTCGCGACAGTCGGCGTGATTGGCGCCGCTCGAATCTCGCCTCTAATTACTACTGCGCCCGAACATGATCCAACTGCGATTTTTGCTGCTTGCCCTGGATGCGTCCGGATGCGGTAAATTATCGTGAAGTCAAAATCGGCGCGGCGAGGTGGAGCGTGATCGAGACAAGCCTGTTTGGAAACACCGGTCATCGGAGCACGCGCGTGATTTTCGGCGCGGCGGCGCTGGGCGGCATGAAGCAGGACAAGGCCGACGCGGTGCTCGAAATCCTGCTCGAATACACTATCAACCACATCGACACCGCGGCGGCTTACGGCGATTCGGAATTGAGAATCGGGCCGTGGATGCGCGAGCATCGCAAGCGCTTCTTCGTCGCGACCAAGACCGGCGACCGCACTTACGACGGCGCGCGCGCGAGCCTTCATCGCTCGCTCGAACGGTTGCGGATTGACCAGGTCGATATGATCCAGCTGCACAACCTGGTCGAGGAAAACGAGTGGGAGACGGCGCTTGGTCCGCGCGGCGCGCTGGAGGCGCTGGTCGAGGCGCGCGAGCAGGGACTGGTGCGATTCATCGGCGTGACCGGTCACGGCACGCGCGTGGCCGCGATGCATCGTAGGAGCATCGAGCGCTTCGCCTTCGACTCGGTGCTGTTTCCGTACAACTTCACGATGATGAACATCCCGCAGTACGCCGCCGACGTGGAGGCGCTGATCGCGCTGTGCCGCGAGCGCAATATCGCGACGCAGACGATCAAGTCGGCCGCGCGCCGGCGCTGGCAGAACGACGACGAGCGCAAATTCAGCTGGTACCAGCCGCTGCGCGATCGCGATCCGATTCGGCGCGCCGTGCACTTCGTGCTGAGCCGACCGGGACTGTTCCTGAACACGTCGAGCGATGTGACGATCCTGCGCGACATCCTGGACGCAGCCGGCGAAGCCGCATCGGCGCCGGCGCGCGCCGAGCTAGAAGCCGACGTCGCGCGCTATGCGATGGAACCGCTGTTCATCCCGGGCGTCTCGGACAAAATCTAGATGAAGCGCAAAATCGATTCGCCAATTCTCGAGACGCAACTGACGCGGCGCGCATTCGTGATCGGAAGCCTGGCCGCGGGATTCGCGCTGGCGGTGACGCCGGTTTCCGCCGACACGATCACCACCGACAGCAACGGGCTGATTGCCGGCGAAGTGAAGATTCCTGTCCCGGACGGCGAGATTCCCGCGTATCGTGCGATGCCCGCGACCGGCGGCCCATTCCCCGTCGTGCTGGTGGTGCAGGAAATTTTCGGAGTCCACGAACACATCAAGGACATCTGCCGGCGGCTCGCGAAACTCGGCTACTTTGCGGTCGCGCCTGCGTTATATGCGCGGCAGGGCGACGTCTCGAAGCTGAGCGACATCGGCGAGGTGATGAAGGTCGTCGCGAAGGTGCCGGACAGTCAAGTCGCCGCCGACCTGGACGCAACTGTCAAATGGGCCGCGACCACCGGCAAGGCCGACACCGCGAAACTCGGCATCACCGGCTTTTGTTGGGGCGGCCGGCAAGTCTGGCTCTACGCGGCGCACAACCCGTCGCTCAAGGCGGGCGTCGCGTGGTACGGGCCGCTGCAAATTCCTGCGAATGAAATGCGGCCGCACAATCCGATCGACCACGTGCAACAGATGAACGCGCCGATACTCGGGCTTTACGGCGGCGCTGACGCGAACATTCCGATCGCGCAAATCGAGCAGATGCGCGCGGCGCTGAAGGCGGCGGGCAAGTCGTCGGAAATCGTCGTCTATCCCGACACGCCGCACGGCTTCAATGCCGACTATCGTCCCAGCTACCGCCCCGAGGCCGCGCAGGACGCTTGGAAGCGCATGCGCGAGTGGTTCGCCGCGCACGGTGTAGCGTGACGACGCGGCGGCGCGCTTGCGAATCCCGCCCGTGATGCTGTCTATTCTTAGCAGTCAGTTGGAGCGCGGGTGAGTTGAAAGTCAGATGAGCAAGACCGATTTCGCGACACTGGGAGAAAAATTTCGCAGCGATGGAGTCGTTTGCGTCAGAGCGGCGCTCGATGCAGCGTCGATGCGACTTGCGCGCGACGCTTACGATTGGAGTCTCGCGCATCCGAGTCCGAATTCCGCGCAGTTCCAAGGCACCGCGTCGGCGCCGGCGAGATTTTACCAGGACCTTTTGAATCCCAACGCGCTCTCGGCCTATCTGACCATGCTGCAGGATTCGCACGCCGCGGACGTTGTCGCCGCGCTGTGGGACGCGCCCGACGTTTGGTTCATGTACGAGCAGGTGTTCCTGAAAGAGGGGGGCGAGAGCCGGCGCACGCCGTGGCATCAGGACTCGTCGTACCTACCGATCGAAGGGAACCGGATAGCGGTGATGTGGATCTCGTTCGAGCCGGTACCGAAAGAAGACTCGCTCGAATTCGTGCGTGGGTCCCATCGCGGCGTTCTGTACGACGGCTCGCGCTTCGACCCCAACGACGACACCGCGCCGTTGTACGCCGACGGCAGTTTGCCGCGCCTGCCGAACATCGAAGGCGAGCGAGACCGTTGGGACGTCATCTCGTGGGGCGTTGAGCCGGGCGACGTGTTGATTTTTCATCCGCGGATGCTGCACGGCGGCGCACCGACGCATCGCGGCCGCAAGCGCGAGACCTTGTCGCTGCGATTCTTCGGCGACGATGCGGTCTTTGCGCGGCGGCCCGGCGGCCGTCCCGAGCCGGAGGGCAGGTCCACCTCGATATTCGGCGAGCTCTATTCGAAACTGTCGCCGGGCGATCCGTTTCGTCATCCGAAATTTCCAAAACTGCGGCCGCGCGAGTAACCGGGACGGACGCCCTACCTTCGAATCCGAATCGACGATGGCATCGCTTGAAGAATCGCTGGCCGAGTACATTCGGCTCAAGTTGCCTGACGCGCGCGACGTGCTAGTCGATCAACTCGAGCAAATCTCCGGCGGCGCGTCGCGCCAGACCTATAGCTTTCGCGCCGCCTGGGTCGAGGGCGGCAATCGCCGTGAGCGCCGCTTGATCCTGCGCCGCGATCCCGCGGCCAGCCTGATCGATACCGACCGCAAGATCGAATTCTCTGCCTACCGCGCGTTCTTCAAGACGATGGTCCCGGTGCCGGAGGTGCTGTGGCTCGAGGAAGATTCGCGCCACCTGGGCAGCCCCTTTTTCATCGCGGTCGAGATGAGCGGGCTGCAGTCGTCGCCGGCGCGAATCCTGATGGAGCCTTACGCGGCGCATCATCAGAAGATCGCCGAACAGAAGTGGACGATCATGGGAGAGATCGCGAAGCAGGATCCCGCGCGCCTCGGCCTGGTCGGCACGATGGAGTGGGTCGAGCCCGATCGATGCTGGCAGCGCGAACTCGGCTATTGGGAAAACGTGCTCGACTCGGACGAACTGATTCCGCAACCGATCATGCGCGCTGCAATTCGATGGCTGCGCGCCAATCCGCCGCCGCCGGCGCAGAAGATAAGCGTTGTGCATGGCGATTTTCGCACCGGGAATTTTCTTTACGACGAACAGGGGAAGATTCACGGCATTCTCGATTGGGAAATGGCGCATCTCGGCGATCCGCTCGAAGATCTCGGCTGGAGCCTCAATCGCGTGTGGTGCTGGGCGCACGACGATCGCCGCGGCGGACTGGTGCCGCGCGAAGAGGCGATTCGAATTTGGGAAAAGGCGAGCGGCCTCAAGGCTGCGCCTGCAGCGATTCACTGGTGGGAACTTTTCGCCAGCGTCAAGGGCCAGGGAATCTGGGTCTCGAGTGCGCACGCGTGGGAAACCGGTGAGAACAAGGACCCGATTTTGGTGCTGAGCGCGTGGAGCCTGATGAACTCGCAGGATCGTGCCGCGCTCGAGTTGATGGGGCGCCTGGCGTGAGACCGGAAGTTCCAAACGTGTTCCAGACGTTCGCGGCCGACCTGCTGATGCGCGTGGTGCCGGCGGTAAGTCCGACCTATCATCAGGGCACAATCGGGATGCTGGCGGCTACGCTGGCAATCGTTGCCGAAGAGTGGGACCGCGCGGCGAGTTGGCGGGTCGAGGAGAATCGGAGCCTGCGCGAGCTGTTCCGGGACTCGGCGCCTGCGGTAAAGGACGATGCACTTCGCGCGAAGCTGGTCGCGCTGTCCGGCACCGACGACCGCGACTTGCGCATCTCGGCTCTCACAGCCAACAACAGCGCGCTGCGGGCGGCTCTGATCGAGCTGCACTGCTACGTCGAGTCGGTGCGCTCCGAAGATTCGCGGCGTATCGAGGCGGCCATCTGGCGCGAGCTGGTCGAATCGACGCAGCGCCGGCGTCTCTCGTCCGCGCAATTCTGACCGCTGAAGTCGCGAGTTCTCGACGCCCTACGCCGCCGAGTTGCGAACGCGTTGTGCCACTCGCGGCCGCGAGGCACGCGCGCCGCGCTGCTTCGGCAGTCTGAAGGATCGGAAGAACTCGGTGAAATCCTGCCGGCTGCCGCGCAGGCGCAGCAGCCCCTCGTCGATGGCGCTTTCCGGACTCAGCTCGCCTCTACCGACCAGTGCCCAGCTATCGGTGCCGCAATAGATCGTCAGGCCTGGCTCCTTGAGATCGCCCTGTCCGCTCGCGCACGCGCCGTCGTGAATCTCGACGTAGTAGCTGCCCGGCTCGGCTCCAGACACGACGAACTGGACCGCGCACGCAGTTGCCGGCGCGCGCCGCTTGTCGAACAGGAACGGCAGCCCGAGCACAAAATTTTCCGCGGACGTGCTCCTGAGTCCGAGTTTGTAAATCTGCGAGCTCGGATAAATCGTGCTCAGCGCCGGAACGACGACCGCCAGCATCGCCACGTACACCGGCCACAGGGTCGTCGCGCCATCCGGC
>DASQHV010000242.1:0-7263 GCA_035631915.1 Candidatus Acidiferrales bacterium
CGACATGGACGCGTTGCTGATTGTCGTTCCCCAGTTCGGCGGGATGGAAAAAGACCTGGTCGCCACGCTCGAGAGCGTCGAGGGTGAGTTGGTGTTCGCCGATTTCGATCAGGCGGAGCGCCGCCTGGAGCGCCTGAAGAAGGAAAAGGGCGGCAGCGATTTCGAGCGCGCGGCGCTCGAGAAGATTATTGCGTGGCTCGGCGACGCAAAGCCGCTTCGGCTCCTGGAGCTGACGCCGCAGGAGACGCAGGCGTTCTCCAGCTTCGGATTTTTGTCGCGCAAGCCCGCGCTGGTGACCGTCAACTGCGAGATGGAGCGGGCGGCCGCAGACATTTCGCCGGCCGAGCATGCCGCAGTGCGCGCGCACGGGTTCGAAGTGTTTCGCCTGGCCGCCGCGTTCGAGTCTGAGCTGTGGGAGCTCGACGACGCGGGGCGCGGCGAGATGCTGAAGGGCGCCGGTCTCGCGGCGCCGGCGCGCGATCGCCTGATCAACGCCCTCTACAGCCACCTCGGGCTCATCACCTTCTATACGGCGGGCGAGCCCGAGGCGCACGCATGGTCGCTCCGGCGCGGCGAGTCGGCGCTCGACGCCGCCGGCGTGATCCACAGCGACATCGCGCGCGGGTTCATCCGCGCCGAAGTCGTCAGCTACGAGGATTTCGCGGTCCACAAGTCCGACGCGAAGGTGAAGGAGGCTGGAAAGCTGCGGCTCGAAGGACGCGACTACGTGATGCGCGACGGCGACATGATTCACGTGCGCTTCAAAATCTGACGATGGCTTTGGGCGATAGCGCGAGGTAGAACGTGCGGCGCGCTCGGCGCTAGGCGTTGATGCGGCGAAAAAAGCGCAGTGCGTTGTCAGCCAAAATCGCGCGCTTCTCGTCCGCGCTGAGCCGCGGATTGTTCACCACCAGCTCCGCGGCGTCGGGAAATTCCGCGTCGAAGTGCGGGTAGTCCGACGCCCACATCAGCCGCGACGCGCCCAGCAACCGCATCGCCTCCGGCAGCAAGTCCTCGTCGGGGTCGAACGTGTAGAAGCACCGCTCGCCGCGCATGTGCTCCGACGGGCGGCGCGTCAGATGCGGCGTGTGCCGCGCGAAGTGCTTGTAGTGAGCGTCCATACGCTCGGCCCACCACGGCACCCACGAAATTCCGCCCTCGAAAAATCCGAGCATCAGCTTCGGATAGCGCTCCAGCAAACCGCCGCCGATTGCCGATGCCATCACGCGCATCTGATGCCACACATGCCCTGTCAGATGCATCATGAACATATTGTTGCCGACATCCTCGCGCCCCGGCGCGAACGGCGGCCGGTCCGTGCCGCCGTGAAAGCAGATCGGCAGCTCCGCGTCCTGTGCTGCGCTATAGAACCCATCGAAATAAGGATGATCGGGGAGCATCCCGTCCAGATTGCCGAAGGTCATGATGCCGACGGCCCACGGCTGCGCGTCAAGCCACTCGACTTCTGCGACGCATCGCGCGATATCGCGCTGCGGCACCACTCCGACCGCCTTGATCCGTGCCGGGAACGCGCCGCAGTACTCGCCGATCCATCGGTTGTAGGCGCGCGCCAGCGCAGCTTCCATCGCGGGATCGCTCGCGCCGCACACCGACGTCGCGACCGTCGCGAAACAGACCGCAACGTCGATGCCTTCCTTGTCCATGTCGCGGATTCGCTCAGCCGCGTCCACTCCGCCGGTCGGCGACGCGAGCGGATGGTTGCGACCCGATGGCAGCTTGCCCAGGCCGGGAACTTCGTCGCGCTCGCCGAGCGGACGTTCAGCCGAGCGCCACTTCGGATACAGCGCCGGGACTATCCCCAGGTTGCCGCGACCGACGCGCGACAGCAGTTCGTCGGCGCGCGCGCGAAACGCTGGATCGATATGCGTCGAGTAGAGCGTCGCGGGTTCGGTGACGTGACCGTCCGCGTCGATGATCCTGAAGCCGCCGAGTGCCATGAAGTTAGCCGCGTGATTTTCGCCGCCGCTGCGCCTTGAAGTCAACGCGTAGACGCCGCCGATCAACTGCTCTTCCCGCGCGCGATATCAGGTTGCGCAGGTGAGGCTCGGCTGAAACAATGCTTCGAACGCCGCCGGCCTTTGGCGACGACCTACCTTCGGATGCGCCGCGTCGAGACATTTTTCATCGCAATAGCCGTCGCATTCTACATCTGGTTCCTGTCGCACTACGGACCGGGACAAGTCTTCGGCTACGTGCGGATGGCGGGATGGGGCCTCGCGCTGACGATCGCACTCGAACTGCTGTCGCGAATCGCCAACACGCTCGGCTGGCGCGCGACCATCGAGGACTACCCGCCGCGCCTCAAGTTCGTCGAGTTGTTCGCGGCGCGAATCGGTGGCGAGGCGATCGACTATGTAACGCCGTCGGCGCAGTTGGGCGGGCAGTTCGTGATGGCGGTGGACGTTAGCGACAAGCTGCGCCTGCCAATAGGGCTCGCGACGGTGATCGTCGCGGCGCTGGCCGAAGCGGTCGGGCAAATCATCTTCATTACCGTTGCGCTGATCTTTGCGCTGCGGCTGGTGCCGATTGCCGCCGACCTCTACTGGTCGATCGTCGTCGGCTTCGCGGTGGCAGTTTCGCTCGCGGCTGGATTCTTTTTCGTCCAGATGAAGCGGCCGTTTTCGCATCTGCTCCGCGCCGCCGCCAAGCTGGATTTCGCGCAGATCAACACCGCCGAGATTCGCGACGCCGCCGACGAGGCCGACGCCGTTCTGCTCGACTTCTACGGCCGCCATCGCGCGCGCCTTGCCCTTTGCTGCGCGTGCTACGTGCTCGCCTGGAGCTTCGGCCCCATCGAAATATACATCCTGCTGCGCCTGCTGCATCAGCCCGCGTCGATACAGATCGTCGTGCTGGTCGAGGCGGTCGGCCTGCTGATCGAGCGCGCGACGTTTCTGATTCCCGGCAAGCTGGTCAGCCAGGAGGGCGGCAAGGCGCTGATCCTCGGCGTGCTGGGCTATCCGGCGGGAATCGGCTTCGCGGTCGGGTTTCTCCGCCGAATCAAGGAAATGGTATGGGTATTGTTCGGGCTGCTCAGCCTGATGATCCATCGGATGGTAACGCGGTCGCAGATGGGCGGGTCGGAATCGGTGATGAAAATACAACGGGCACAAGGAGAGCAATCGCTATGAGGAAATTAACCGCGCTGCTCGCGGCGACGACTTTTGCATTGAGCGCGCTGCCGGCGACCGCCGGAGTCGTCATCAAGCAGAAGCAGCACGTGACCAACGGGCAGAATTCCCGCGACTCGGAACAAACGATCATGGTGCAAGGCAACAAGCAGAAGATGGTCACCGAGCGGCACATCGTCGTGACCGACCTCGACAAGGGAATGATGTACGTCATCGATCCCAACGCCAAGAGCTACTTCGAGATCGAGTTCCCGCCCAAGGGGCAGATGGCCTCGATGATGGCGGCGAGCGCGGCGGCGGCGATGAATTTCAAGAGCGCCGGCAAGTCGCGCGAGATCGCGAGCTACAAGTGCGACGACTATAAGGGCGGTGGGCACGTGATGGCCGGCGACTACACCGTCACCGAGTGCTTTTCGAAGGAGGCGCCCGGCGCCAAGGAGTTCGGCGAGTTCGAGAAAAACATGGCGTCGAAGCTGAAGGGCGCAGGCGCGTCCGCCGGGGGCGGCGAGATGCCCGAAGGAATCCCGCTCTCATCCGACTCGACGATGAAGATGGGCGCCGTCAACATCCCCGGGATGTCGGCCGAGCAGACCGCCAAGATCAATCAGATGATGGCCAACCGTCCGCCGGTGGTGACCAGCACCGTGGTCGAGAAGGTCGAAGCGAAGAGCATCGCGGACAGCGAGTTCACCGTCCCCGCCGGATTCGCCAAACGTGATCTGCCGTCGGGGCCCGGAATGAGCGGCATGAGGATGGGAGGCATGAAAGCGCCGGCAGCAGGAGCGTCGCCCGCAGCAGCGTCATCTCCCGCGGCGCACTGAGGCGTAGTCTGCAACGCGCGTGACGCATCCGTCGACGCGTCGCGCGCCGTTGTATGAAAAAAGAGCGGGGCCCGCAGGGGCCCCGCTTGTCATTCGTGATGCTCTCCACGCGACGACTACATCGATGCCGACGCGCCTTCCTTCTTCGGTGCGTTGAGCGCCGCGCACGAATCCCACAGCCACTTGGCGGTCGAGAGTTCGTCTTCCGCAAACAGCCGCAGCGCCTCTTTGGTCGAAAGGTCGTCCTTCAGCAGATTGGCGAACTCGCAGATTGGTTTGATCGCATCTTCAGGCTTGCCCACCCGCTGGGTGAACTGCAGAAGCTTTTCGTTGTCCGGAATCGACGGATCGCCGAGGTAGCGCGTGAACTTGCGGCCGTCTTCGGTCGTCGTCGCGCGCGCTTCACCGCCAAGCTCGGCAAGTCGCTGCGCGAACACGCGCGAGTGATACGCCTCGCGCTCGGCGACCATCCTGATTCCCGAGCGGATGCAATCGGTCTTGCACACTTCGGCCCACGCGCTGAACGCCTCGCCGCCGTTGGCCTCTCCTGCGCGCACCTTGTCGAGAAAGCTGACTACAGCAGCGCGCTCTGAGCGATAGGTGCGGCCGAACGCCTTGAAGCCCGCGCCGTTGCCGTTGCTCGTCGGCGCTGTGCCGGACTCGAGCCACGCCATCTCGCCCTCGAATGTCGCCTGGGAAATTATTCCGCTGCGATACGCTCTCAGCAGTTGTTTGAATTCAAAATCGCGGCTCATGGCTGTGTTCCTCCACGTACGTTGTGCAGAGTCGAATTGAACAGTCGGTTAGTTGTCGAGAGAGGAAGCATAAATCGGCACGCGCGGCGTTGTCAATTGTGAGCTTTTGGCGGCGCTTCGCTCTGGATTCGACGGCGTCAATTTCGGATGATGCGCGTGGCGCGGATGAAAATTTGTGGCATCGGCGCGATTTCCCTCGAGGTGAGCGAATGAACGAGATCAAGCACAGTGTTGTCCAGACCAACGGAATCAAAATGCACGTGGCGGAGGCCGGCGCGGGCTTTCCGGTCGTCTTCTGCCACGGCTTTCCCGAGATTTGGTACTCGTGGCGCCATCAGATGAAGGCGCTGGCGGACGCGGGTTTTCGTGCGATCGCACCTGACCAGCGCGGCTACGGCGACACCGACTGTCCCGCGCCGATCGAGGCGTACACTCAGCGAAAACTGGTCGGCGACATCGTCGGGATGCTCGACGCGCTGCACATCGCCAAGTGCGTGATCGTCGGCCACGACTGGGGCGGGATGGTCGCGTGGAATACGGCGCTGTTGGCGCCGGATCGCGTCGAGCGCGTGATCGGCGTTAACACTCCGTTCATCCCGCGCGCGCCGATGAAGCCGACCGACGCGATGCGCGCGATGGCCGCCGGCGGCTTCCACTACATCCTCTACTTTCAGACCCCCGGCGTCGCGGAGGCCGAGCTCGAGCGCGACGTGGTGCGCTCGCTGCGCGCCTTCTACCAGGATCCGACCGACATCGATCCGGTCGAGATGCGCAAGGCGCCGCCGGGCGTGTTCGGTCAGCCGGGCGGCGGACTGCTCGATCGCTTTCCCGATCGCCCGCACGGAAAATTTCTGACCGCCGAGGATTTCGAAGTCTTCGTGCGCGCGTTCAAAAAAACCGGCTTTCGCGGCGGACTGAACTGGTATCGATGCATCGATCGGAGCTGGGAAGAGAGCGCCGGCCAGGTCGATCGCATCGAGCAGCCCGCGCTGATGATCACCGCGGAGCTCGACGTCGTGCTGCGCCCCGAGATGGCCAACGGGATGGAAGCGTGGGTGCCCAACCTGCGCAAGACCGTGCTGGTCAAGGGCTCGGGGCATTGGACGCAGCAGGAAAAGCCCGCCGCGGTGAACGCCGCGCTCCTGGATTTTCTGGCGGACCTGAAGAAGTAGCTAATCGAGCGGAGGCGGCGCGACGCGCTCGCCGTTCTTGAGCACGATGTACTGACGATCGGGCGCTTCGCACAACGCGCCTGTCTGCACCACGCGCGCCCCGGTCGGCGCGTACTGCAATATGTACGCCTTGCGCACGTCACTGGTGACGTTGGGGCCGGTGCGATGCGGCGTCAGCGACGAGAACACTACCACCCCGCCCGCGCGCACCGGCGCCGCGAGCGCGTCGGCGCCGTCGTCCTCGCGGCACACGTAGCCCGGCTCGGTCATGCGATGAGCCAGCGTGCCGCGCAGGTGCCCGCCCGGAATCACCCATGGACAGCCATTGTCAACGGTCGCATCGGTCAGCGCGACCCAACAGGTCAGGTACGCTTGCGGCTCGATATAGGTGTAGCCGTTGTCCTGATGCCACGGGAAAATTTTCGGATACTCCGGCTTCTTGTACACCGCTTGATCCCAGTAGAGCCGCACGTCGGGTCCGATCAGGTCATGGCACAGGTCGGTGAAGACGGCGCTCGCGGAAAACTCGCGGCAAATTTTCGAGCGTCGCACCAGGTGAACGGTGAAGCTGATGCCGTCGGCCTCCGCGATCATCGCGCGACGATTCGGCTGCGCGCGCAGGTATTTCTCCGTCTTCGCCTCATACGGATCGATCTCGTCGCGCACCCGTGCGGTGCTCGCTGGATCGATCGCATCCTCCAGCACGAAGAAGCCGCGCTCGTTGAACGATTGCGCCTGCGCTTCCGTGATCCTGCGGAACGGCCCGCGCACCAGCGTCCACGTGAATCCGTGATTCAGCGGATGCAGTGCAGGCGGCCCATCGTCGACTTGCTGAGTCATCACTTGGTCGAGACGCCGGTGGATTCCGCCAGCAACTCCGCGAGGTCGCGCACCCGCATTGTCTCTTCCAGCGAGCGCGACTTCACCGCGTCTTCCATCATCGTCATGCAGAACGGGCATCCCACGGCGACGCACTCGGGCTTGGCCTCCTGCAACTGGTCGAAGCGCTTCTGGTTGATGCGCGTGCCTTCGTGCTCTTCCTTCCAGAAACATCCGCCGCCCGCGCCGCAGCAAAACGTGCGCGCCTTCGACTGCTCGACCTCCGCGACCTCGGCGCCGGGGATGGCGCCCAGCGCGTTGCGCGCGCTGTCCCACTTGCGATTGTGCCGCGCCATGTAACACGGGTCGTGATACGTGATGCGCTCGTTGATTCCGGTGCGCGGCTTCAGCCGCCCCGCGCGAATCAGCTCGTCGATAAACTCAGCTTCGTGCAGGACCGTATAGTTGCCGCCGAAGTCCGGGTACTCGTTCTTGAGATTGTGAAAGCAATGCGGGCACTGCGTGACGATTCGCCGCGGTTTGT
>DASQHV010000243.1:0-5704 GCA_035631915.1 Candidatus Acidiferrales bacterium
GACACCATGAGCAATCAGCACCTGTTCGATGACACCACTTAGGTCCATTAGAGTGTGGAACGGTTTTGGCGGAAGTGGCTCGATATCGTGGCTCTTGTTCCGCACCAGACTGATCACCCCACTTGTCCAGGCGTGCTTCGGAACAATGTTGCCTTCATCAACTGCGATGTCGTTAGTCCAGAACCGGACACTAATCTCGAGCATACGTTCGCCGTGAAGTGCAGCGCGCTCAGCTAGATCCTTCGTCGACTCCATTTGTTCCTCCATCAGAACCTCTGCAAGGTAGACCGAACCGCACAGGGGTTTCCAGTCTTCGGAAGATGCCAGCGACCACCTCACCATCTGAACTATCCAGTCTGCTCGCGACGACCCTGCCGTGCTATTCGATTCCCCTATGTGCGACCCTCAGGATGCTTCCGCACTCGCCGCGTCGACGCGTCTCGCGACCCGCGTCGCCACGCTGCTGACGTTTGCGATCGTGCTCGCGCCGGCGGTCGCGCGGGCGGCGTGGGTCAAGGGTGAGTTCGACTCCGGCGGCAAGCCGGTCACGGAATTTCACTGCGCGCCAACTGGCGCGGGACCGTTTCCCGTCGTCATCATGTTGCACGGAGCGGGACCGCGCGGCGCCGGTAACAACGACTTCGAAGATTGGTGCACGTCGCTCGCTGAGCACGGCTACTACACCGAATTTATCGAGTACTACTCGCAGACCGGCGAGACCCTCACCATCGACGAGATGGCCAAGGCGATGCCAACCTGTCTCGACGAGATTCATTCCGGTATCGACGCGCTCAGGCAAAACCCCGCGGTGGACTCCAAGCGAGTTGCGCTGATGGGATTTTCGCTCGGCGCGATCCTGTCGCTGAGCTATGCCGCCACTTATCCCGGCGAGATCGCAGCGATCGTCGAGTACTACGGCTTCTTCCCCAAGGAACTCGTCGATCGCGCTGCGACGCTGCCGCCGATTCTCATCCTGCATGGCACCGCCGATAGGGTGGTCCCGGTTTCCGCGGCCACGGACCTGGACGCGCTGCTGAGCAAACAGGGGCGTCCGCACGAAATCGAGATCTACCCGCGTGCTCAGCACGCCTTCAATTTCCCCGACGCGCCCATGTACGATCGCTCCGCGAGCGAAGATGCGTGGGATCGTGCAATCAAATTTCTCGACACCTATCTGAAGAAGTGAGCGTGCCACGGCACGTCGCGAATTTCGCGATTGCGATCATGTTCGCGACGCTCGCAATAATTGCTGCATCTGCTCCAGCGCGCGCGGCTTCCGACGACGGATGCCCGACGCGCGCCGATCCGATCGTCACCGATCGCCCCAACACCACCAACTCGAGCATCGTCGTGCCCTTCGGCAGCTTCCAGGTCGAGAACGGAATCACCTACACCGGGCGCAAAGGCTCGGACGTCGTCGACGCCTCCGAGACGCGGCTACGCCTCGGCGTCGCGCACTGCACCGAGCTCACGCTCGACGTGCCGACGTATTTCTACGCGCCGAACGGACCCGCGGCCTCGGGATTCTCCGACGTCAAGCTCGGCGTCAAGCGCCAGTTGCCGCGACTGCCCGGCGACTTCACGTTGTCGGCGATCGGCGGGCTCTCGTTCCCGACCGGCGCGAACAAGGTCGCAGGGCCCGGCTACAATCCGTTCATCCAGTTTCCGTGGTCGCGCGACTTCGAATCGAAATGGTCGGTGGGCGGGATGTTCACTGTGACGTGGTTCACCAGCCAGCCGCCTCTGAACCCGACCTTCGAGCCGACCTTCGTGATCAGCCGTGCGCTCGGTGACGCGGCCAACGCGGAAATCGAGTACGTCGGCGACTACAACCATCAGCGCCCGAGCCAGGTGCTCGACACCGGCGGCGTGTATCGCGTGACCGACCATCAGCAGGTCGATTTTCAAGCCGGCTTCGGCTTGAACAGCGCATCGCTGCATCACTTTTTCGGCGTCGGATACTCGTTTCGAATCGACGGACTGTACTGACGCTCGAGGCGCGTTGTCGCGCAGATGCGATTGCTCTAACCTAGCCCGCTGAGGTGCCATCGCGATGCCCGACGCCGCAGCCGACCGACTCGCCAGTTACATCGCGAGCGTGCGCAAACTCGCGCCGCTTATTCATCAGCATGGCGACGAGGCCGAGCGCAACGCGCAGCTCTCGCGCGAAGTCGTAGAGGAGTTCCATCGCGCCGGCCTGTTCCGCATCTTCCTGCCCGCGCGCATGGGCGGCGGCGAGCTGACGATTCCGCAATCGTTCAGGCTGGTCGAGGAAGTTGCGTACGTCGACGGCTCGGCCGGGTGGAACATGGCGATCTGCTCGGGCGGCCCGCTGTTCGGCCACTACGTTGCGCGCGATGCATTCGAAGAAATTTTCTCGAACCCGCGCGCCGTGATCGCCGGATCGCTCAACGCCATGACCACGACGGCGACTCGCGGCGAAGGCGGATGGGTCTACAGCGGCAAGGCCACCAATGCCAGCGGCTCCGGCCATGCGACGCACATCATGGCCGCCGGACTTGTGATGCGCGACGGCGCGCCGCAGTTCACAGACGGCATCCCGCAGATGCGTGCCGCAGTGTTTCCTGTCGAGCACGTGAAGATTCTCAGCACCTGGTCGGTCTCTGGGATGCGCGCGACGGGCAGCAACGACTGCACCTTTCAAAACGTTTTCGTTCCCGAGCGTTACACTTTCGAATTCCCCAATCCGCGCGAGACCTGGACGGTCGGCGCGTGGGCCAAGCTTCCGCAGTCGGTCCAGACCGGCGGCGTGTTCGGCGCCGTGGCGCTCGGAATCGCGCAACACGCGCTCGACGCGTTCAAAGATCTGGCGATGGCCAAGATTCCGATCGGCTCGCGCGCGACCTTGCGCGAACGTCCGATGGCGCAGGTGCAACTCGCGCAGGCCGAAGGATTGGTGCGGGCGGGGCGCGCGTACTACTACGACTGTTACGACGATATGTGGCGGCGCGCCGAACGTGGCGAGACCTTCAACGACCGCGCGCTTGCGGACGCGCGGCTGGCGGCGGTCACGGCGGGCCGGCTGGCGATCCAGGCGGTGGACCTCATCTATGATGCGGCCGGCCTCAGCGCGATTCAGACCTCGTGCCCAATCGAGCGATGCTGGCGCGACGTCCATGCGACCACCCAGCACATCCTGATGGCGCCGGGACGCTACGAGACCGTCGGCCGCATCCTGCTCGGCTTGCCGCCGGGATTTCCGCTCATCTGATCGCGCATCGCATCGCGTCGCTTCGCATTGTCGGCTTTCGGGGAGAGCCGGGGACTGACCCGGTTGGCGGTCGCAGTCTTTTGCATCGACGCGCGTGGGTTTGTAGCCTAGCCCCGTCAGCAACATGAGCGCGACGCCCAAACCGGTCGTTCAAGCGGCGCACGAGGTCCACGAGTTTTCCTCGTCGCGCAAATGGATCATCGCGTTCTCCGTGATGCTGGGCACCGTGCTCGAGGTGCTGGACAGCTCGATCGTCAACGTGTCGCTGCCGCACATGCAAGGCAGTTTTTCCGCCAGCGTCGACGAAATCGCGTGGGTCGTCACCTCGTACCTGGTCGCCGCCGGAATCATGATCCCGATGACCGGCTGGATTGCGGAGCGCTTCGGCCGCAAGCGCTACTTCGTGGCGGCGATCGCGATGTTCATCGTGGCGTCGGCACTGTGCGGCGTGGCGCAATCGCTGAACCAGATCGTATTTTTCCGGCTGCTGCAGGGTGCGGCGGGCGCCGCGATGATGCCGCTCTCGCAGGCGATCCTGATGGAGACTTTTCCGCCGCGCGAGCAGGCGATGGCGATGGCGGTGTGGGGCATCGGGATGATGGTCGCGCCGATCATGGGACCGACGATCGGCGGCTATATCACCGACGCGTGGAGCTGGCGCTGGAACTTTTACATCAACGTGCCGATCGGCGCGCTGGCCGCTTTCATGGTGTACAGGTTCGTCGACGATCCGGCGTACATGCGGAACCTGCGGCGCGGGCGCGTCGACTACCTCGGAATCGCGTGCCTGTTCGTCACGCTGGGGCTCGGCGAGATCGTGCTCGACCGCGGTGAGCGCGCCGACTGGTTCCACAGTTCGTGGGTGCTCTACAGCACGGCGATCGCGATTGCCGCGCTGCTGGTGCTGATCTACCACGAGCTGCGCACCGAGGATCCGGTGGTCGATCTCAGCCTGCTCGAGAACATGAACTTCACGCTGCCGGTCACGCTGATAATCTTCCTGACCTTCACGCTCTACGGCACCGGAATTCTGAACCCCATCTTCCTGCAGGAGGTGCTGGGCTACACCGCGTCCAAGGCCGGCATCGTGATGGCGCCGCGCGGCTTCGGCACCATGTTCTCGATGATACTGCTGGGGAGTATAGCACGGCGCGGCGGCGACATCCGGCCGCTGGTCGGCTTCGGGTTCATCCTGGTCGCGTTCGCGATGTGGGCGATGTCGGGGCTGAACCTCTCGTCCGACGTGTACCGAATCGTGTGGCCCACGGTGCTGCAGGGAATCGGCACCGGCCTGGTGTTCCCGGGTTTGTCGGCCGCGGCGCTGAGCTCGATGGAGAAATTCAAGATGGGACGCGCGGCCAGCCTCTACTCGGTGACGCGCAACCTGGGCGCCGCGATCGGCACCTCGTACCTGACGACCCTGCTGATCCATCGCCAGCAGGTCAATCAGAGCTACCTGGTCGAGCACATCACGGTGTTCACGCTGCCGCGGATGCACATGCCGGGCGGCTTGAACATGGCGCAGGAATTCGCGATGAACCACAAGCAGCCGATGATGCTGCTGTACGGGATGGTGCAGCGGCAGGCGATGATGCTGTCGTTCAACGACATCTACCGCATCCTCTGCGTGTTGATGCTGTTGCTGGTGCCGACATTTCTGTTCCTCCAGCGCGACCGGCGCAACCTGCCCGCCGAGGCCGCGCACTAGGACTCGCACTGCGAAGAGAAAATCGCGCAGACCGCGCGGCGCTCGAACTGCGCATTTGCAAAACGCCGAATGTCAGTGCGAGTCTGCTCACGACTCAAGATGGCACTCCGCGTCCGTGCAACTCTCACAGCGATGGCCCTGGCTCTCGCGTCCTGCGTCTCAGTTGGCCGCTCCCCCGCTCAGAGGGCGGCGTTGTCTCCTGCACCGGCGAATTCCATGCTCGAGGTGATCGAACGGATGCAGGCAATCGACGCCGCCTTGCCGGAGGACGACGGCCTTAGATGGTTTAACTATCTGTACCTCGGTACCACAGAAGCGGTGTATGCCGAGAGCCAGGCGCGAGACGGATTCGCCGATCCTGCGTGGATCGGCCGGCTGGATGTCGTATTCGCAAATTTGTATTTCGACGCGGTCCGCGAGGCTGACAATCCGGATCTGGCGCCGGCCGCGTGGCGACCGCTCCTGAGAGATCGAATGCGACCCAGGATCGCGCGCCTTCAGTTCGCGCTCGCGGGTATGAATGCGCACATCAATCGTGACCTGGTGTTCGCCCTCCTCGAAGTCTATCGACAGGACGGCGCTGCTCCCAGTCGAGATAGCGCGCGCCACGATGACTTCCTTCGCATCGACAAAATCCTTGCAGAGGTCGAGAGACAGCGCGAGCCAACCCTGTTGGTAGGAACGCCGCTGGAGAAAGGTGGCCATTTCGCTCCGCTCGAAAATCTAATCGCCACATGGAGCGTAAAGGACGTCCGGCACGCTGC
>DASQHV010000244.1:0-2785 GCA_035631915.1 Candidatus Acidiferrales bacterium
GAGATTTACGACGCGATGGGCCGCAAGCGCGACGCGCAGAAGCATCTCGGCGCCATCCATCGCTTGATCCGGGGCGAGTGATGAATCCGCCCGTCGCGTCCCGTTGAATCGCACGAAGCCAGCGCGTTAGTCTCGCTGGTATGCCGCGCGACCTCCTCAAACCCATCGACATCCTGCGCCACGAGCTGAAGGCCCTGCGCTTCATCCTGGATAACTATCACGCGGGCAAGCTCGACACTGGTGCCACCGTGCCGCGCGATGACTTCCAGTCGGCGCAGGGCCGCATCCTGTACGACGCCATCGTGAACGCGCCGAGCCGTGCGGACGCCGAGCGCGCGATCGCGGAACTCGAGCTCGACGACGTCGACATCGATTCGTTTCTGCGCCTCAGCGGCGAGCACTACTACACTTATCCGGCGCTGGTGCGCGAACGCGCTGCCGCGATTCGCGAGGGCCGGCTCAGAGTCGAAGGCGCTTGAGCTCGCTGGCGCCCGAACTGTTTTTTCTGCTCGATTCCGCAGGCGCGCTGATCGTCTTTCAGGAGAACGACGTCCATTGGGCCGGAGTGCTGGCGTTTTCCGACGAAGAAAAGGCGCGCGAGTTCTGCCGCGTCTCCAATCTGGACGCCGCGGAAGTCGCCGCCATCTCAACGTCGGATCGTGACGCGGTCGCAGCGCTGGTCAATTCCGTCAAGCCGCGCGCGATCCGCAACCTGTTGCTCGATCTCGACTACAAGACCGGCGCGTGTACGCAGATTGAATTCGAGGGCGACGCGTTGGGCTCGTCGAGTGCGCGCCAATTCACGCCGCGCAAACCGCGCTGAACGGAAATGCCGCCGGTCACGATCGACAGCATCATGGCCGCGCAGAGCCGCCTGGCCGGCATCGTCAAGCCGACGCCGCTGATGCGCAGCGCGACGCTCGATCGGATGCTAGACGCCGAGGTTTACCTCAAGCCGGAGAACCTGCAGAAGACCGGCTCGTTCAAGATTCGCGGCGCGTACAACCGGATCGTCACGCTGACCGACGCGGAAAAATCGCGCGGCGTGGTCGCGGCGTCGGCGGGAAATCACGGCCAGGCGCTCGCCTACGCGGCGACCCGCGCCGGAATCGCGGCGACGATCGTGATGCCGACCACGGCCGCGATCGCGAAGGTTGACGCGACGCGCAGCTACGGCCAGTCGGTGCTTCTTGACGGCAGCGACTACCAGGCGGCGCGCGCCGCCGCGGCGAAGCTGTGCGCCGAACGCGGCGCAATTTTCGTCGACGCCTACGACGACCCGGACGTCGTCGCGGGGCAGGGCACCATCGGCCTCGAGATTGCGGACGAAGTCGCGCCGGACTTCGTGATGGTGCCGGTTGGCGGCGGCGGACTGATCGCGGGAATCGCGGCG
Organism: Candidatus Acidiferrales bacterium; assembly: GCA_035631915.1. Taxonomy (GTDB): domain Bacteria; phylum Desulfobacterota; class Binatia; order Binatales; family Binataceae; genus Binatus. The sequence goes on from DASQHV010000244.1 coordinate 1,394, forward strand.
GCGCTGGCGGTTCGCGCGCCCGACGCGGAAGTAATCGGCGTCGAGGCATCGGGCTCGCCGCAACTCTCCGCCAGCCTGGCCGCAAACTCGCCCGCGTCGATCGGACGTCCGGTCGACACCATAGCCGACGGTCTAGCCACCGGACGCATCGGCGCCGTGCCGTTCGAGGTGATGCGCCCGCGTGTGCGCCGCGCGGTCACGGTCGACGACTTCGAAATCGGCGAGGCGGTGCTGCTGATGCTCGAGCGGCTCAAGCTGCTTGCGGAGGGCGCGGGTGCCGCGTCGCTGGCGGGCGCGTTGAAGCTCGGCGCCGAGCTCAAAGGCCGCCGCGTCGTGATCGTCGTGAGCGGCGGCAATATCGACATCAACCTGCTCGACCGCATCATCGGGCACGGCCTGGTCAAGGTCGGCCGCCTGTTTCGAGTGGCGATCGATCTACACGATCGGCCGGGCGAGCTCGGCAAGCTGCTGTCAGTGGTCGGCGAGACGGGCGCCAACGTCCGCGCGATCGATCACGATCGCACGCGGCGCGACGTTGCGATTGGAGGTGCGCGCGTGATGCTTGAGTTGGAGACGCGCGGGCCGCTCCATATCGAGTCGATCCGCGAGCATCTGGCGATGCGCGGTTACGTGTTCACGGTGCCGGGACTGGGTTGATCGCGACGCGGGGCGCGCTTAGGTGAACATCGACGCGATACCGGTCGGGCGCACGGTCTTGCCCGCCGGCTTCAGCGACTGCGCCAGTCGCTCGAGCGTCTTCTTGAACTCTTCCATCTCGGCAGCCTGCTTCTGCTCGAACGCCGCCGCCTCGCGCGTGCGCTTGCGCTCGAATGCCTCGCGTTCGGCGCGCCGCCGATTGTAGAACCCCTCGAAAGTTTCTTTCACCGCGCGGTACATCGTGGTCTTCGGGACGTACGATCCGGAGCAGTTCGGGCAGTGGAAAACCACGCCCGCCTCGAACAGCCGGTACGGGATCGTCCACGGTTCGTTGCAGTCTTTGCAGATGACCGGCACTTCCCACGCGATCGGATTGAATTCCTCGCCGACGCTCGCCGACGCCGGCGCTGCAGCTGCAGGAGCCGGTTTGGGCGCGGCCGCTGGCTCGGGCTTGGGAGCTGCCGCCGCGGCCGGCGCGCCGTTTCCCGCGGCGTGCTCGGTGGCGGCGCCTTCCTTGTGAAAGCGCGACGGTGCGTCGTCCGGAATTGTCAGCTCGGGATGCAATTCGCGGGCGCGCTTGAGCAACACATCTTGAGTCTCGGGAATGTTGGGGTCGGGCACGCAGCAATCGACCGGGCACACCGCCGCGCACGCTTCGTGATCGTGGAAGCCGACGCACTCGGTGCACTTGGACGGAACGATGTAGTAGATGTCCTGGGCTATCGCCGGGCTGGT
>DASQHV010000245.1:0-1628 GCA_035631915.1 Candidatus Acidiferrales bacterium
TTCGCATCTGCCATCGAACTAAACGGACTCCGCCGGAGCGGCGTTCGAGCCGCCGTTGTCGTTGATAAACGCGTCGTGCAACGCGCGCATCGCAAGTTCGCCGTATTTTGAATTGACCACGACCGAGACCTTGATCTCCGAGGTCGAAATCATCTCGATATTGATTCGCTCCGCCGCAAGCACCTGGAACATCTTCGCCGCGACGCCCGCGTGGGTGCGCATCCCGACGCCGATCACCGAGACCTTCGCAACCTGGTCATGATGCCGCACGCCGCGCGCGCCGATTTCACCTGCGATACGTCCGACCAGTTCCAGCGCCCGGCTCAGGTCTTCGCGCGCAATCGTGAACGTCATGTCGGTGCGGCCGTCCTCGCTGGCGTTCTGGATAATCATGTCGACGACAATTCCGGCGTCCGCGATCGGGCCGAAAATTCGCGCCGCCAGCCCGGGTCGATCCTCGACGCCGGCGATTGTGATTTTGCTTTGGTTCTGATCGAGCGTTACGCCCGAAACCAGCACGTCCTCCATTGATTGATCCTCTCGGCCGACCCAGGTCCCCTCGGCCTCGCTGAAACTTGAGCGTACGACCAGCGGCACGTTGTAGCGGCGGGCCAGCTCGACTGAACGCAACTGCAGCACCTTCGCCCCCAGCCCCGCCATCTCCAGCATCTCGTCGTACGAGATTCGCCCGAGCTTGCGCGCCTTCTTGCAGACGTGAGGGTCGGCAGTATAGACGCCGTCCACGTCGGTGTAGATTTCGCACGCGTCGGCTTTCAGAGCCGCCGCCAGCGCTACAGCCGTCAGGTCTGACGCCCCGCGCCCAAGCGTCGTAATGTCGCCCTCCGGGTTGACGCCCTGGTAGCCCGCGACCACCACGATCTGACCGCTCTGCAACGCCCGCATCACGCGGTCGCATTGCACGGACTTGATTCGCGCCCGCCCGTGATTCGAATCGGTCGCGATGTTCATCTGGAATCCCAGGAACGAAACCGTCGGATGGTTCATCGCGCTGAGCCGAATCGCCAGCAGCGCCGCCGACACCTGCTCACCGGTCGCGACCAGCACGTCGGTCTCGCGAGCGTCGGGGGTATCGCTGAGTTCCGACGCGAGCCTGAACAACCGATTGGTCTCGCCCGCCATCGCGGAGACGACGACCACCAGCCGGTTGCCGCGGTCATGCGCCTTTGCGACGCGCTCCGCGACCGCCTTGATCCGCTCGATCGAGCCGACCGAAGTTCCGCCGTATTTTTGAACGACCAGCGCCACTGAGACACCCTACTTCCCCCGGAAAAATGGGGTAATCGACGATTATGAGCGGAAATTGCTGGGTAAACCAGCCCCGTGCGGGGCCGGCGATATTCGCCTGAACGGCCCCGCGGGCTCAGGCGAATCGGCGCTTCAGCTTGGTAATAATCGTGGTCGGGCGGATACCGGTGGCGGTGAACTCGATTCGCCGGCTGTTCGCGCCCGCGTAACTGATGCTGACAGACAGGTAGTCGAGCTCCGCGCTCTCGCGCAGCCGCTCAAACCATTCGACCGCCGCGACGCCCTCCGAGAACAGGTACTCGCGCAGCCCAAGGTCGTCGAGGCCGACGGTTTCGAGCCGGTACAAGTCGATGTGATAGAGC
>DASQHV010000246.1:0-2092 GCA_035631915.1 Candidatus Acidiferrales bacterium
CCAACGTGGTCGAGGGTGTACGCCAGCGGCAATACGCCGTAGCGGCTGACGCGGCTCCAGGTCGGCTTCAGCCCGACGCATCCGCAGAGCGCGGCCGGAATGCGAATCGAGCCGCCGGTGTCGGTGCCGATCGTTGCCGCGGCGCTGCGCGCGACGATTGCAGCCGCCGAGCCGCCGCTGGAGCCACCGGGAATCCGGTCGAGCGCATATGGATTGCGCACGATTCCCCAATGCGGATTCGATGAGGTGATGCCGTACGCGAATTCGTGCAAATTCAGCTTGCCGAGCAGCACGGCACCGGCGCGTGCGAGTCGGGTCCACACGGTGGCGTCGTGCTTCGGCTTGAAGTCGGCCAGAATCTTCGAGCCGCCGGTGGTGCGGATGCCCCTGGTATAGACGAGATCCTTGAGCGCGATCGGAACGCCGTGAAACGGCCCGCGCCATTTTCCCGCGGCGATCTCGGCCTCGGCCTTCTTCGCCGCCTTGCGCGCGACGGTGTCGGTGACGGTGATGTACGCGCGGAGCTTGGCGTCGGTGCGCTCGATTCGCGCCAGGTAGGCCTCGGTCAGCTCGACTGGGGAGATGGCGCGCGTGCGCAACTTTTCGGCAAGCGTCGCAACGTCAAACTCGAGCAGTTCCTGAAACGGCATCGACATGGTGATACCTCTGAGGTGTATGGCGTCGCGGCTAGGATTTGATCTTTGCCAGGCGCGTTGCCTCGGCAATCATCACCGCGTAACCCTGCGGCGGCTCGATGCCGGTGAGGTCGAGCGAGGCGAGATTCCCGGCCAGCGTCAGCATCGCACCGGCGCCGTGTGCAATCGCTTGCGCGTCTTCGGCGGAGACTTCGTAGCCGTAAAGATCGTGGAGCACCTGTTTGACCGTCTCACCCGTGACTAGTGGCATGATATTTCTCCAAGTCGTGTCGTGCGCACGCGGTATGCTAGCGCAGGTGACGTGAGAAACTACAATCCCGAACCGGGACTCCGAGAGCCGATTGGCGCGCTAGTGAGCTTGTGCGCGGATTCGACGATCAGATCGTAGACGCGGCGGGGTTGATCCAGCCCGATGAGCCAGTAGGATTCGGGCCGGTCGCCAAACTGGACGGGTAGCGAAGGGTTGGTGAACGGAACGTAGAGGTCGAGGGTCGGCGCTGGCGCTGTCGCGCGGATTTCCAAGCTATTGCCGCGCCTGCGCAGTTGCATCAGCGGCGTGTTGAGGCGATCGAGCAGGATGGCGACGGCACGGCGCTCGCGCAGACCGGAAACGATGATCACGCGCTGATTGGTGACGCCGTAGAACGTCGCCGACAGGTGGGCGTGAAACACCATCGCTTCGGCAATCAGGATGACGACCAGCACGGCGAGCATGATCGAGTTGGTGTAGGCGCGTTCGGCAAGCGCGGAGTCCGGCGCGATCGCACGCAGGGCAAGCGCGCCCGCGCCGACGACGGCGATGAAGATCGCGCGCCGGCGCAGCGCGGGCGTGTCGCGCGGGCGTCCGCACCATAGAATCGTCTCGCCCGCCAGCAGATGTGGCGTGATGACTGCATCAGCAGCAGGATCCATCGGCTACTTGATGATGCGGGCGGAGCGCAGCGCGGCGATTTTTTCGGGCGGGTAGCCGAGAAATTCGCGCAGGACTTCGTCGGTGTGCTCGCCGAGCTTGGGCGCGGCGCGCTCGATAGTGCCGGTCGCGCCGTGGAACTGCATCAGCATCCCGGTCTGCCGCACGCGTCCCCAATCCGAATGCGTAAGCTCGGCGATCAGATCGTTGGCGCGCACCTGGGCGTCGTCGAAGAGATCGCGAAAGTGATTCACCCGCGACGCAGGTACGCCAGCACTCGCGAGCGCCGCGAGCGCGTCGGCGTGGTCGCGCCGTGCGAACTCCTCGCTCAGCGCGGCTGCGAGTCTTCCGTCATTCGATTCTCCCGCGGCCGCTTCCCAAGCCAAGTGCGGCACGCTCGGAGCAATTGAACGTAGCGCGCGCCACTGCGACTCGTTGGCGAGCGAGATGAAGACCCATTCGCCGTCGTGGCATCGATACGCGCGCGACAGCGCTGAGCGTCCGCGATACTCGGCATGGCCATTCT
>DASQHV010000247.1:0-8417 GCA_035631915.1 Candidatus Acidiferrales bacterium
GAGATGCTTGACCAGGCTGAGCCGCCCGAAGCGGGTTGGGAGCGCGTCTGCGGGAGTACGGCAAATCACGTTGGTGCCGGAGAAATCGCGCGAGGGCACCAGCACCGCACCGCGCGGCGCAGGCATCGCCTCAAACACCTCGTCGATATCGGCGCCGGTGATCAGCGGAACGTCGGACAGCACCGTGCAGGCGGTGGTCGCGCCCTGTGCGATCAACGCCGAGGTGGCGCGCGCGACCGCGGCGTTCAGTCCGCGAGGGAATTCCTCGTCCACGGTCAGCGCTCCGGCTGAGCGCGCCAGACCGAGCAGTGTCGCATCCGAGGTGACCACGGCCACGCGATCGGCGCACCGCGCACTCATCGACGCCGCCAGCACGTCGCGGAACATCGCCTCGGCCAGAACGCGCCGCTCGCCCGGCGGCAGCACCGGCGCGAGCCGGGTCTTGGCGAAGTCGAGCTGCTTGGCTGCGATGAGGATAAAGCGCACGGCGTTTCTTTATAACCTAACATGCCGTCGCATCCAACGGCGCGTGGGCGATGCGCAGTTGCGCCCGCGCTTGACACTGTTTCCGTCGGTATCTCAACATGATGGGTGAAGTTTCCCCGCACCCGGTCATTATCATCGCCTAGCCGGAGACCTGAATCGCCTGAAGGAGCCGCGCATCATGAAGCAACCTCAAACGATCATGTCGTGGCTGGAGACCGCAATCGTCGCCGGCGCGGCCTGCATGCTGCTCGCCGGATGCCATCGCAAGAACGCTGAGGATTTTCTGGCCGAGGGCGACGCCGCGATGCAGGCGACCAAGCTGGCTGACGCCGAAAAGGCTTACGAGCAGGCGGTCAAGCTCGCACCCGGCGACCCGCGCACGCATATCGCGCTCGGCAATTTGTATATTTTCGAGCACAAGCCTGGCGACGCGCAGATCGAGTTCATGAAGGTGCTCGAAATCGATCCCAAGAACGCCGCCACGCACGTCGCGCTCGGCAATCTATACAACGATCAGGCGCAGCGCGGGCTGGCCGAGAATCAATTCCGCGCCGCCGTCGCGTTGGAACCCGATCGCGCGAACTATCATCTCGATCTCGCCCAGACGCTGCGCCAGGAAGGCAAGCCCAAGGACGCCGAAGATCATATCCGCACGGCGATTGGGCTGAATCCCAAGGACGCGCACGCTCACCTGGCCCTGGCAAATCTCCTGGCCGGCGATCCCGCGCGCGCGGCCGAAGCGCGCACCGAGATGGAACAGGTGGCGGCGCTGGATCCCAAGCTCGTACCGGCGCCGGCGGCATCGACCGAGGAACCGGCGGAGGGCGGCGCGACGACGACGGCGTCGGCGCCTGCGGCCCGCGGCGACGCTGCTAAAATCAAGCCGCTCAACAAGTTGTTCCTGCTGACCAAGAATTCCGCCGTCTACCAGAACCCGGACGAAGGCAGCGGTGTGATTGGACAAGTGCGGCGCAAGAAGTACGTTCACGTGACCGGAATCACCGGAAACTATCTGCAGGTGAAGTTGAAGAACGGAAGCGTCGGATTCATCCCGGTGGCGGCGGCGGAATAGCGCCGAAGCCGTCACGCGGCATCAAGCGCACGAGGTGACCTTCGATGGCCAACGAAAAAGTGGCTACACGCGAAGTGAGTTTCGCGGGGCGGGCGTGCGAGATAAAGGCGTTCGTCGCAGAGCCGGCGGGAACGGCGTCGCGGCCCGCGGTGATCGTCGTACAGGAATGGTGGGGACTCAACGACCATATCCGCGACGTCGCCACGCGATTTGCGCGCGAGGGATATTTCGCGATCGCCCCCGACCTCTACTCGCGCCAGGGTCATCAGGTCGCCACCGAGCCAAATCTGGCGGCGCAGTTGATGGGCGGGTTGAAGAAGGAAGACGGCCTCGACGACTTGAAGACGACGGTCAAATGGGTGCGCGCGCAAAAACCGACGCAGTCGGCGCGCATCGGAATCACCGGCTACTGCATGGGCGGCAGCTATGCGCTGGCGCTGCCGTGCGAATCCAAGGAGATCGCGGCGGCCGCGCCGTTCTACGGCGAGATTCCGTCCGACGACCAGCTGGAAAATCTGGCCTGCCCGGTGTTCTACGCGTACGGCGAGAACGACGGATGGATTCAGCGCAAGGACGTCGACCGGCTGGCCGCGGATTTGAAGCGATTCGACAAGCGCGGCGAGGTCAAGGTATACGCGGGATGCTCGCACGGGTTCTTCAACGACACTCGCGCCGACGTGTACCGCCGCGCCGAGGCCGCTGACGCCTGGCAGCGCACGCTGCGCCTGTTTGCGGCGAATCTGAAAGCTTAGCCGCCGGTCTTCCGGCCGCACAAATCCGCGCAACGATCATCCCCGCGGCGCGGCGACACGCGCCGGCGTGCGCACGCCGCCAGATTCGCGCCGCGATTGTCACCCCACTTACTTCGCCAGTCCCCACCCACGACACTGAGGTCAAGTCTCGGCGCCGCTCGCGTTCGGTTCGATCGTGCGGCGAATCATGGTTGCCAGCTCGACATCGTCGCGCGCGCTCCGTTTATTCTCAAAAGGCCATGCCGCCACCGCGGGGCTCGCCTCGATCTTCGCGGTCTTCATCGTAACCGCATTGCCCGCCGCCACCGGCGACAACATCGCCGACTCGGTGCTTGGACAAATCGAGCTGGCGCACAACGGGATCAACAATCCCGGCGCCGGCAGCCTGGATTTCCCCGGCCAGCTCGCGATCGATCGCAGCGGCATGAGCGGACATCTATACGTCGTCGACGGCAACAACAGCCGCGTGCTCGGCTGGAATGACGCGGCCACGTTTGTCACCGGGCAGGTCGCGGACATCGTAATCGGCCAGGACGACTTCGAGGGCGTGGTCTGCAACAACGGCGTGGCGAATGGCGACGTGGCCGGCGTCGGGGCGGACAGCCTGTGCAATCCCGACGGAGTCGGGGTCGATTCGCAGGGCAATCTCTACGTCGCCGATTCCGCAAACAATCGCGTGCTCGAATTCAACCAGCCGTTCGCGCAGGGAAAAAGCTTCGGCTTCGCGGCCAACGCGGTGTTCGGACAGGCGGGAAGTTTTACCGCGAAGGCGTGCACGCACACCGCGACCGGTTTGTGTTTTCCGCAGGGGCTCGCGCTCGACGCGATCGACAACCTGTACGTGGCGGACGCCGACAACAATCGCGTACTGGAATTCAATCAGCCGCTGGCGGCGCCGAATGCGCAGACCGGCGCGGGAGACGCCACGGCCGACCTGGTGTTTGGACAGGGCGCAACGGGCGTCAACTTCACCGGGCAGGCATGCGTCAGCAGCGGCAATCAGCCGGCGAGCGCGACCGGGATGTGCAATCCCACGGCGGTGGCGCTGGACGCTTCGGGAGATCTGTTCGTCGGCGACGATCGCGATTTCCGGGTGCTCGAGTTCAAGCAGCCGCTGGCGGCGCCGAATCTTGCGACCGGCGTCGGCGACGTCGTCGCAGACCGGGTGTTCGGCCAGGGTTCGACGGGAACCGCATTCGCCGCCGACACCTGCTTCGACGGGTCGGGGCTGGATCCGGCGCCCAGCGCCGACGGCATCTGCGACGCGACCGCGATCGCCGTCGACGACGCGGGCGATCTGTTCGTCACCGACTTCAGCAACAGCCGCGTGCTCGAGTACTTGAACCCCGGCGCGCTCGGCGGCGCGATGCCGGGCGTGCCCGGCCATCCGGGCGACGTGACCGCGGACGTGGTCTTCGGACAGGGTGGCGGCTTCTCGACCGGTGACTGCAACTTCGGGACCGGACTTGCCGTGGGCGCCGGAGCGCTCTGCCTCCCGGACGGCGTCGCGATCGACAGCCTCGGCGACGTGCTGGTGGCCGACGCCAACAACAATCGCGTGCTGCGCTACAATCACCCCGTGTCGTCGCCGCCCGACGCCGGCGCAGCGCTGGGACAATTCGATCTGCTGCACAGTGGCCTGAACAATCCGACCGGCGCGGCGCTGCAGGTGCCGCAAGGCGTCGCAATCGACTCGAGCGGCGGACTCGATCGTCTCTACGTTGCGGACTCGGGAAACAATCGGGTGCTCGGATGGAGCGACGCGGCGACTTTTGCAATCGGCGATCCGGCCGACATCGCAATCGGGCAGCCCGATCTGAATTCCACCGAATGCAACGACGGAACCGCACTGGGTGACGTGGCCGGCGTCGGTGCGGACAGCCTGTGCGGCCCCAAGGACGTCGGCGTCGATGCGCTCGGCCATCTCTACATCGCCGACGCCGCGAACAATCGCGTGCTGGAATACAACGATCCGTTCGGCGCCGGCCAGCCCGCCGGAATCAGCGCCAATCGCGTATTCGGACAAAACGGCAGTTTCACGACCGGCGCGTGCAACTTCGGAAACGCGACTATCAGTTCGGCCAGCCTGTGCGATCCCGAGGCCGTCGCGAGCGACGCAGCCGGCAACCTGTTCGTGGCCGACCAGGGCAACAATCGCGTGCTCGAGTTCAATCTGCCGCTGGCCGCGCCCGACCTCGCGACCGGGGTCGGCGACGCCGTCGCGGATCGCGTCTTCGGGCAGGCTGGAAACTTCACAACCGGCGCGTGCAACGCCGGCAACAATACGATCAGCGCCGACACGCTGTGCGGTCCCGATGGGCTGGCCGTCGACGCGGCGGCAGATTTGTTCGTGGCCGACGTCAGCAACTCGCGGGTACTCGAGTTCAATCAACCGCTCGCGACACTCAACGCGCAGACCGGCGCCGGCGACACCACCGCCGACCGCGTATTCGGGCAAGGCGCCGCGGGAACCGTTTTCACCACCAATGCGTGCGCAAGCTCGGTCGCGCCGCCGCCGCCGAGTACGACCGGAGTATGCCGCCCCGCGGGCGTCGCGCTGGACGCGGCGGGCGACCTGTTCGTCGCCGATTCGTTCAACAACCGCGTGCTTGAATACAATCAACCGCTCGCGGCGCTTAACTTCGCTACCGGCGCGGGCGACGTAACGGCGGACCGGGTGTTCGGCCAGGGCGCGACCGGAACAGATTTCGCCTCGAGCGCATGCGCCGACGGCGGTCCCGGAAATCCAGCACCGAGTGGGACCGGGATGTGCCGGCCGGGCGGCGTCGCGATGGACGCGCTGGGTAACATGTTCGTCGCTGACGAGTCCAACAACCGCGTGCTGCGGTTTGACAATCCGCTCGGCCCGCTCAGCAGCCCGACCGCGACTCCCACTTCGACCACGCCCGCAACGCCGACCGTAACCGCGACGCCGACTGTCAGCATGACTCCGACCCCGACGCCGAGCGCTACGCCGACACCCACCGTATCGGCGACTCCGACCGTCAGCATGACGCCAACGGCGACTGCGAGCGTCACGCCGACGGCTACCGCGTCGACCTCGGTGACAGCGACAGCGACGTCGTCGCCGACCCCAAGCGCGACTGTGTCGCCCACTGCGACCTCGACCGTCGTGCAATCGCCGTCCGCGACGCCCACCGGCAGCGCGACATCCACTTCGACGGCGAGTGTCAGCGCCACGCCGACACCAACCGCGAGCGTCACGCCGACGGCTACCGCGTCGACCTCCGTGACTGCGACGGCGACGTCGTCGCCGACTACAACAACGACTCCGTCGCCCACTGCGACCTCGACCGTCGTGCAATCGCCGTCCGCGACGCCCACCGACAGCGCGACATCCACGGCGGCATCCACTCCGAGTCCGACTCCGACGGCGACATCAACCGCAACTGCGAGCGCAAGCGCGACATCCACGGCGACGCGAACGACAACAGCGACTCCGACGCCGACTTTGACTTCGACACCGACCCCAAGCGCGACTGCGTCGCCAGGCGTGACTCCGACGCCGACGCCGACTCCGTCGCCAAGCGGCACGCCGGCGTCCACCGCAACCACGGCGCGAACTCCGGTCAATACACCGACTGCAACTTCAACCTCGGTCTCGACCCCGACAGCGACTGTGTCGCCAACTGCCACCGCGACGCCGACGACAACGCCGACGCCGAGGCCGACACCGACTCAGGTGCCGGTCGTGCTGAAGGTCTCGCCGCGCGCGCTCAAGCTGGGCAACGTGGTGTTCGGCGCGAGCGGCACGAGCAAGCCCAAGCACGTAACGATCAGCAACAAGAGCAAGACCATCCCGGTGACATTCATCGGTATCGCGGCCAGCGGCGATTTCGCGCGGGTCAACGGATGCGCCGGCACGATCGCGCCGAAAGCAAAATGCACCGTCACAGTCACGTTCTCGCCGACCGTGGCGGGGGCGCGCTCCGGGATGCTGACGATTACGGACAACGCGACCAACTCGCCGCAGACGGTGCCACTGTCGGGCGTCGGCACCGCGCCGAAGTAGCAACCGCGCCGACTATTCCATCGTCGTACGGAAACGGAATCTTGCGCGTCTTCGCGCCCAAAAGTTTACAGGCCGTTGCGGCCGCATCCGTTCCTTTTACTATCTGGGGTGCAGGGGCTGGCCCCTGCCGGGGGCGCGGGGCGCGAGCCCCGCATATTGATTCCGCTATCGCGCGAGCGCGGCGGGATCGAGATGCGGGCCGCTTAGGTGTACCAGCCTTCCTTCGTCGGGCGAGCGCTCCCGGAGCCATTGCGCGACGATCGTCATCGCCTCCAGCTCGCCGCGCTCGACTGGCTTTGCCTTGTATCGTTCGTAGTTGTCGGCGACGAACGCCGCCACTTCGGTCGCGGCATCAGACGACTCGAGACGGCGCGACATAGCCAGCCGCCCCGCCAGCACCACGTGCGCCGCGCGTCCGTGCACAGGTTCATCCGCGTCTCCCGTCACGATCACGAGGTTGTTCTCCGTGACGACGCGACTGAGGCGGGACGCGCGATGAGCCAGCGTGGTCAGCGCTTCGAGCTCGCGGCGAAAGCGCTCCGCGAGCTCAAAGCGCATCGCGGCCGCGGCCTGGTCGCGCGCGCGGACCAGGTCGCCCAGGATCGGACCGCTATGCCCGCGCAGGAAGCTGACCGCGCGCCGCACCCGCTCTTCATACGCGCCGGCCGCGATACTGAGGTTGCAGGGTGCGGTGCAATGCCCCATCTGGCCGTAGATGCAGGGTGAAAAGTCGGCGTTCGGTTCGAGCCGTCCGCTGCAAGTGCGGAGCCCCAGGATTCGCGACAGCGCGCGCACCGCCTGATCCAGTCCGCGCCGTCCGATAAACGGCCCGAGATGCATCACGCCGCGCCGCGCGCTCATCTTCTGCCCGACCATCAGTCGCGGAAATTCGTCGAGCATGTCGAGCTTGATGAAAAAAGCTGGGGCTGCCGACTTGAGCATCCGGTTGTACGGCGGTTTGAGCTCGCGAATCAGCCGCATCTCGTCGAGCGCCGCCTCCAGCGCCGAGCGCGCCGGCCGCGTGTCGATCTTGTACACGTGAGAGATGAGTTCCGCGGTTTTCGCGCTCACCGACGCATTGAAGTATGAGCTCACGCGATCGCGCAGCCGGCGCGCCTTGCCGACGTAGAGCAGGTCGCCGCGCGCGTTGCGCATCATATACACCCCCGGAGTATGCGGGAGTGACGCAATTTCCTCCGGCGTGACGTGGCGCTCGATCCGCCGGCCGGCCAGGCCGCGATGATGGTCGTCGAGCAGGCGATCGAGCCGCGCGATTCCCATCTGCTGCGCGATTTCAAGAAATATCGACAGGATCTCGGCCGCCATCCGCGCGTCGCCGAGCCCGCGATGACGCCCCTCGAGCGACAGGCCGAAGTGCCCCGCCAGCAAATCCAGGCGCCGGCGCTTGAGCGACGGCATGAAGCGCCGCGCCATCCGCAGCGTGCACATCACCGGGTTCGCGAGCCCAAGCCCGAAAATCCTCCGGTACTCGAAGTCGAGAAACGAAAAATCGAAGCCCGCGTTGTGCGCCACCATCACGCGCTCGCCCATGAACTCGCGAAACCGCGGCAGCACATCTTCGATCGGCGGCGCCGCACGCACCATCTCGGTCGTGATCGAGGTAAGCCCAGTGATGAAGCGAGGTACGATGCCGCCGTGGGGACGCACCAGCGTCGCGAACGATTCCGTCAGGCGCCGCCCAACCATCCGGTACGCGCCGATTTCGATTATGGTGCCCGGTCCCGCGCGTCCGCCGGTGGTTTCGAGATCGACGACGACGAACTCCGCCTCGTCGAGCGGCACGCGCAATCGATCGCTCTGCTTCAGCGACCAGAGCGACGTTTCAGCATCGAAGATGAAGTTGGGATCGTCCGCCAGCATCTGGCGCACGATTCGCGCGCCCAGCTCCGGGTCCGAACCCGCGCCGCTGAGCAGCAGTCCAAGCAACTCGCTCGAATCCGCGCCGGCCGGCCGCGAGCGTAGGAAGTCGAAGAGCTTCTGTTTCGCCGAGACCCCGAAGTGACGCCGATTCGGCTCGAGTTATCGTTGGCTCGCACTGCCGACGTCCGCGACT
>DASQHV010000248.1:0-5273 GCA_035631915.1 Candidatus Acidiferrales bacterium
CAAGGCCGGGCTGTTCCACGTCATCATCACCGACCTCAGCATGAAGGGGATCAGCGGACTCGAGCTCCTGAAGCAGGTGCGCGAGCTCGACCCCGCATGCGCGGTCCTGATGATCACGGCGTACGGCACGCAGCGAATCGCGGTCGAGGCGATGAAGGCCGGCGCCGAGGACTATCTGCCCAAGCCGTTCGACAACGACGAGCTGCGCCTGAAGGTGCGCAAGGTGATGGAGACGCAGCTGCTCAAGCGCGCGCACAGCCAGTTGCTCGAGCAGGTGCGGCTGGAGACCGGCGTCTTCGAAAACATGGTGGGCAAGTCGCGCGCCATGATGCGCGTGTATGAGACCATCGACAAGGTCGCGCCGACCGACGTCACGGTGCTGATTCGCGGCGAGTCGGGGACCGGCAAGGAATTGGTGGCGCGCGCGATACATTTTCGCAGCCCGCGCTCGCGCCGTCCGTTTATCGCGGTGAATTGTGCGGCATTCTCGCGCGAGCTGGTCGAGAGCGAGTTGTTCGGCCACGAGAAGGGCGCATTCACCGGCGCGGTCGCGCGGCGCGAAGGCAAGTTCGAGGCGGCCGACGGCGGAACCTTGTTCCTCGACGAGATCGGCGACATGGCGCTGGAGACCCAGGCCAAGCTGCTGCGCGTGCTGCAGGAGAAGCAGTTCGAGCGGATCGGCGGCAACCAGCCGCTGAGCAGCGACGTGCGGATAATCGCGGCGACCAACCAGGACCTGGAGGCGATGATCGCGCAGGGCAAATTCCGCGAGGATCTCTACTACCGCCTGAAGGTGGTCGAAATTCGCGTGCCGCCGGTGCGCGAGCGGCGCGAAGACATTCCACTGATGGTCCAGCATTTTATCGCGGAGGCATGCGCGCGCTTCTCCGCGCCCGAAAAGCAGCTCTCGGCCGAGGCGATGCGCGCCTGCGTCGAAGCGCCGTGGAAGGGCAACGCGCGTTCGCTCAAGGCGGCAATCGAGCAGGCCGTAATTCTTTCGGCGGGGACCGAAATAACCGCCGAAGATCTGTTCGCCGGCTCGGAGCCGGAGGGTGATCATTCCGGCGCCGCGAGCGCAGGATCCGCGAATAACACGCCGGTGCCCCCGGAGAACGGCGAATCGGCAATGACGTTTCGCGAGGCCAAGGAAAAGTTCGTCGGCGATTGGGAGCGCGACTTCTTTGTCCGCGCGCTGCGCTCGACCGGCGGAAACATCTCGCGCGCCGCGGAACGGACCGGGATGTACCGGCAAAGCTTTCAGCAAAAAATGCGCGAACTAGGAATTACGCTCGCCGATATCGGCCTTGCGCCGCGCGGCGAGAGCAACTGATCGCGGGCTCGCGCGAGGACAGCAACCAATGGACACGACCCAAACTCCTACCGTCACTGAGTCACCCTCGGGCTTGAAGATTCATCCCCCGGCGCTTGCCGGTGCGCTGTTGGCGATCACGCTCGGCTTGCACTTCATGCTGCCCGAGACGCGCACCGTAGCGTGGCATCAAGTCGTCGGGCTGCTGCTGGTCGCCGCCGGCGTCGGAATCTGCGTGTTTGCAGCTGCGATCTTCCAGGCCCGCGACACCACCAAGAATCCGTACGGCGAGCCCACGCAGTTCGTGGTGCAGCGGCCGTACACCTTCACCCGCAACCCGATGTATCTCGGGTTTGTGATCCTGCTCGCGGGGTTCGCCATCTTCTTCGGCTCGATCGTGATGCTGGTTGCTCCGGTCGCATTCCTGGTGGTGATCGACCGCAACGTTATTCCGCGCGAAGAGGAAACGATGACGCGGCTGTTCGGCCAGCAATATATCGACTACCAGGGCCGCGTCCGGCGTTGGCTCTGAGAGGGAACGCAAACGGCCTGGGGTGAACAAACGAAAGAAATCCAAGGAGGCTTCGACCATGTTTTTGAAACGATTTTTCAGCCTGTTCGGCGGCAAGCTCAGCCGTTGGCTCAAGGCGCGCGAGGCGCGCGATCCCGAAGCGGTTTACGAGGCCGCAATCTCAGATCGCGTCCGCCGCTACCATCAGCTCAAGAGCGCGGCCGCCGGCGTCATTTATATGCGCAACAAGCTCGACCGCGAGCTGCGCGAAAAACTGGCCGAGGCGAAGGAAGTGGACGAGGAAGCCGGGCAGGCCGCCGACATGAACGAGGACCAGTGCGCACTGATTTTGATTCAGCGCCGCCACGTGCTCGAGGCAGATTGCGCACGCCTGCGCGAGGAACTCGGCCAGCTGACCGCGGAAGCCGATGAAGCGAAGAAGAACCTGGTCTCGTTCAAGGGCGAAATCGAAAAGCTAAAAATCGAAAAAGTGCGGATGGTCGCGCGGATGAAGAACGCGATCGCGCGGGTCCGGATTCAGCGCGCGCTCGAGGAAATCTCCTACGACGACGATGTCCGCGCACTCGAGGAAGTCCGCGAATCGATTCAGCGGATGCTGGCGCAGGCGGGCGTCAATCGCGAGATCGCCGGCGCCGAACTTGGCGACAAGCTCGAAGCAATTCGTCAGCGCAACGCCGAGACCAAGGCCCAGGCCGAGTTGGCTGCCCTCAAACTCAAGCGCCGGCCGCCGCTCGCGCCGATGGATATCTTCACCGCCGCGGCCAACGCCGCCAACGGCGAGATCAAGCACGCGAGCTGAGCCGGCAAGTCGCGACGATCGACGCGGAGGCGACGCACTATGCTCTCACGATTCGGTACGACAATCGCCACCGTCGTCGTCGTGAGCGCCTTCGCCTCCGCGTGCGCGGCCGGCCTTACTGACGGAGTCCCCGGCGTCGGAACCCCCGGCGCCGGATTTATCGGCGGACCTCTAACGGTCGACGGGCCGTTGGTCGTGGAAGGTCCGCTCACGGTCGGTGGTCCGGCGGAAGTTCATGGCGGCGTTCGCGCGCGCAGCTTGGCCGTGGGCGGCCCGGTTCAGGCCGTTTACCCGAAGGGAGAGCCGCCGGGTCAAATCGGCCAGACGATGACTGGCTCGATGTACGTTGGCGGACCGCTCACCGTGAATGGTCCCTTGACCGTCGACGGCAAACTCACGGTTGGCGGGCCGCTCAAAACCGAAGTCACCGAACCATACGACGCGAGCGTAACCGAATAGTCGCTTCAAACCTGATGGAGAAATCTATGCGTCACGCATTTGCCGCGCTTGCGATAATCGCCCTAACCCTGGCGGCGTGCGACAAGCCGAAGCACGGGCCTGACGGCCAGCGCTCCGGTAATTCAGAGGTCAATGCCTCGAACAACATCTCGGCCAATAGCATGTTCGGCAGCGTGCAGATTCGGTCGGTACCCGACTTGTGTGCGGGGCGCGTGCAACTCGCGCAAGGCGCCGCCACTGTGAGCGACGCCTGCTTCACCGGCGACACCAACGTAGTGCTATGCACCGATGCGTCCGCGGCCAACGCGGTGCGATGCGGCGTCGCAAAGGGCCAGTTGAGCGTCGCGGGAACAGGTGCGGACTGGGTTAGCTACGCGCGCGTGCGCTGACGGGATCAGCGCCGGAACACCGCCGAGTCCGCGACGGGTATGCCGAGCGCGTAGCGGCGCAGCCAATCGAGCGCGACCTGCGACGTGATCAGCTTGATCCAGTCGCGCGTGCCGCGGAACTGGTAGCGGCGCGTCAGGCTCTGATCGTCGGCGGACAATGCGATACAAACCGTGCCGACCGGTTTGTCCGGGGTGCCGCCGTCCGGCCCCGCGACTCCCGACGTTGCGACCGACACCGCGGCGCCGGTGCGTTTGCGCGCGCCGGCAGCCATCTCGCGCACGCAGTCCTCGCTCACCGCGCCGTGCGCCTTGAGCGTCGCTTCCGAGACGCCGAGCAACGCGGACTTGACGTCGTTCGAGTAGGTCACCAGGTCGCCGAGAAAAAATTTCGAACTGCCCGCGACGTTGGTCAGGCGATGCCCGATCAGTCCGCCGGTGCATGATTCCGCAATTGCCAGCGTGAGCCCTTTGTCGGTGAACAGTTGCGCGACGACTTCTTCCATCGAGGCCTCGCCCTCGGCGTACGCGTACTGCGAGATTCGCTCCCGCACGCGTTTTGACAATCCTTCGAGTCGGCCCTCTACTTCGTCGGGCGCGCCCTCGACGCGAATCTTGAGCGAGATTTGCGGAAAGCTCGCGCGGAACGACACCTTTGCTTCTTCCGGCTTGATCAATCCCATCACGGCCTCGTCGAGCGCCGACTCGCTGATGCCGAAGGTCTGAAAGGTGCGCACCGCGTAAACGCGGTTGGTGCCGCGATTCGCCGCGATCCACGGCATCACCGAGTTTTCCATCATCGGCTTCATCTCGCGCGGCACGCCCGGCATCACGATCAGATGCGAGGTGTGGCCGTTCAGCGTCACCGGCATCCTGAAGCCCGGCGCGGTGCCGAGCGGATTTGAAATCACTTCCGCGCCCTCAGGAAACAACGCCTGCTTGAGATTGTTTTCCGGCATCTGCCGGTTGATCGACGCGAACAGCCGCTTGATGTGCTCGACCGACGGTTCGTCGCGCCACAGCTTGACCCCCGCCAGCCGCGCGACGGTTTCGGTGGTCAGGTCGTCGGCGGTCGGCCCGATGCCGCCGGTGGAGAGAACCACGTCGCTCAACTCGATCGCCGTGCGCCACGCCCATTCGAGGCGTTCGGGAACATCGCCGACCGTGATCACCGCGACCAGGTCGACGCCGAGTTCCGCCAGCTTGTCGGAAAGATAATTGGCGTTGGTGTCGATCACCTTGCCGGTGGTGATTTCGTCGCCGGTGGAGAGAATCACAGCCTTCTGAATCATCGCTAGCTCCTAGAGGCCGCGCGCCTGCATCAAGCGGGCGATCACCTGCAGCACAATATTCGCATAGATCGCCGCGGCCAAATCGTCCAGCATCACGCCCGCGCCGTTTCGCATCCGGCGATCGATCAGGTTCGCGGGCCACGGCTTGATCACGTCGGCGACGCGAAACAGCAGGAATCCGAGCATCAGGTAGCCGAACGACAGCGGATTGCCGAACATCGTCGCCGCCATGCCGAGCACTTCGTCAATCACGATCCGCGAATCGTCGTGTTGGTCGAAAATTTTTTCCGCGCGATCCGAAATCCAGCACGCGACTGCGAACGCAATCGCGAAGATTGCCAGGCAGAGCGCCGGTGAATGCATCCACAGCGGCCCAAACACCAGCCAAATCACCACGAGCCCGACCACGGAGCCTGCGGTGCCCGGCGCGACCGGTGAATAGCCCGAGTAACCCGCGGTTGCGATAAAGATGATGAGTGAGCGCATCGGGAATTCC
>DASQHV010000249.1:0-1943 GCA_035631915.1 Candidatus Acidiferrales bacterium
ATGCGTCCCGCGGAGACCGCGCGCGAGGTCGCTTACGTTTTCCAGAATCCTGACCATCAAATCTTTGCCGCCACGGTGGAGGAGGAGGTCGCATTTGGTCCGCGTAACTTCGGCCTGCCGGCCGACGAGATCAAGCGGCGATGCGACGAAGTGCTGACTGCGGTCGGCCTGCAGGAGGAACGCCAGAGCGATCCGTTTTTGCTGAGCAAGGGCGAACGGCAGCGCCTCGCCGTCGCCAGCGTGCTCGCGCTGCGGCCGCGGATGCTGATTCTCGACGAACCGACCACCGGCCTGGATCATCGCGAGCAGCTTCGCATGATGGCTCTGGTGGCCGACCTGAACCGCTCCGGGATCGCAATCGTGATCATCACGCATACGCCGTGGCTGGTCGCCGAGTACGCGCGACGGGTCGTGCTGATGCGCAAGGGGCGGAAGATTTTCGACGGCGGCGTGCGCGAGTTCTTCATGCACGACGAGCTGCTGCGCTCGTCTTCCTTCCGCCCGCCGGAAATCACTGAGCTCTCCCGCCGCTTCGGCACGCTGGCGCTGACCACCGCTGAATTCGTCGCTTGGGTCAAAGGACGCGCCTGATGCCGATCTATCTCTACATCGATCGCGGCACCTTCGTTCACCGCCTTCATCCGACGGTCAAGGTCTTCGCGCTGTTCATCATGTTCTGGTCGGTGTACTGGGTCGACAATCCGTTCGTGCTGCTGCCGCTTGGGCTGGCGATGATGTGGGTGGCGCAGTTGACCGGCTCGTGGCCGAACTTCTACCGCCTGCGCTGGCTGTTCGCGATCATGGTGCTGACCACCACGCTGATGTGGATGATCTTCTACCAGCTCGGCACGCCGCTGATCTCGATTCCCCTGTTTCACATGGCGCCGCACTCGATCGGGTTTCATCTGTTCGGCCACTCGCGCGAATTTCGCTGGGGCGGGCATCCCGTGGTGATGCGAATCACCTGGCTCTCGATCAAATTCGGCATCGGCCGCGGCATCAAGCTCGCCGAACTTCTTGCTGCGTCGGTGTTGTTTCTGTCGACCACGAAAATCGAGGAGTTTACGCTTGGGCTGCGGCGCATGCGCGTCCCTTACCGGGTTGGCTTCGCGATCTCGCTCGCGTTTCGGCTGGTGCCGCTCTTCATCGACTCCGCCGTGACGATTGTCGACGCGCAGCGCCTGCGCGGCTACGACTTCGACTCGGGCGGTCCGTTCGAACGCATACGCCGCTATGTGCCGGTGATCATTCCGGTTTTCATGGGCGCGCTGCGCAAGGCGAACAACATGGCGATGGCTCTGGAAGCCCGCGGCTTCGGCCACACCGGAGAACCCACCACCTTCATCGACTACCCCGTTGTCGGTGCGGACGTCGCAGCGTTCGCGGCGTTGATTGCGCTCGGCGCATTGTACTTCCTGCTATACTACACGGGCGTCGGCGGCATCGGCCCGGTGAAGTAGCGCCAATCTCGTTCGCCCCATACTATCTCCCGCACCTGAAACATGAAGAGGAATTGAAATGAGCGGTAAGGCGGATTTCCTGAAGCGGCCGGTCGAGCACGTCGACATCACGCGCGAGAGCGTGGTGCCGATCGTCGAGGCGATGGGCCAGATGGCGTACAGCGCACGCGACCTGCATCGCGCCGCCGACATTTACGATCGCATGCTGCGTGACCGCGACTGCGCCGTGATTCTGTGCCTCGCTGGCTCGCTTATCAGCGCCGGCCTCAAGCGCGTGTTCGTCGACATGATTCGAAATCACATGGTGGATGCGATCGTCAGCACCGGCGCCAACATCGTCGACCAGGATTTTTTCGAGGCGCTCGGCTTCAAGCACTGGATGGCCGAGGATCGCTTCAAGTACGGGCTCGACGACGACAAGCTGCGCGACCTGCACATCGATCGCATTTACGACACGCTGATCGACGAAGATGAACTGCGCGT
>DASQHV010000250.1:0-2407 GCA_035631915.1 Candidatus Acidiferrales bacterium
TGGGCTTCTGGCACTTCTGCCGCAACGCGCGCGCCACGATGACGGAGGAGCAGATTCGTCCGCCGCGGCAGAACGGCGGCGAGGACTTGAAGCAGCTTGGCTTCGCGCCCGGCCCGAGCTTCAAGGCGATTCTGAAAGACGTCGAGGACCAGCAACTCGACGGTGTGCTGGCCAGCCGCGAAGACGCGCTCGCTTACGTGCGCGACCACTACGGCCCGCCGCATCCGCAAAGCGCCGCCTAGGTGCTGACCGCAACCGCCATCACCAAGCGCTTCGGACGCACGCTCGCGCTCGATCGCGTCGACTTCGAATCGCGCCCCGGCGAGATTCACGCGCTGATCGGCGAGAACGGCGCGGGCAAAACCACCCTGATGAATGTGCTGGCGGGCACGCTCGCGCCGGACAGCGGCGCTGCGCTGCTCGACGGTCGCGCGCTGGCGGCCGGCTCGCCCCACGCCGCGCTGCAAGCGGGAATCGCGACGGTGCATCAAAGCCCGATGCTGTTCGAGCGCATGACGTGGGAAGAAAATCTCGCGCTCGGCGGATTCGACTACGGCGGCCGCACCGAGCTCGACCTCGACTCAGTAGCGTCGCGCGCACATACGCTGGCAGAGCAGCTGGGCTTCAAGTTGCCGCCCGCCGGCACTCGCGTCGAGGAGCGTTCCGTCGCGGAGCGGGTGCGGCTGGAAGTGCTGCGCGCGCTGAGCTTCAACCCGCGCGTGCTGATTCTCGACGAGCCGACCAGCGTGCTCGCGCCGTCCGAGCTCAGCGCATTTCTGGACATGTTGCGGCGGCTCCGCGCCGACGGTCGTATCGTGGTGTTGATCACGCACAAGCTCGCCGAGGCGATGGCGGTGGCGGATCGGATCACGGTGCTGCGCCGCGGCAGAGTCGTCGCGCGAACTACACCCGCGGCGACCGGGGAGTCGGAGCTCGCGCGCATGATGATCGGCGAGGTCGCGCCGCCGCCGGAGGCGCCGCTCAACCGCTCGGGTGCCGGTGAAGCAGGCGCTACGGTTCTGACTATTGAAAATCTCTCGCTTGACGACGGACGTAAGATTCTCGACGACGTTTCGATTCGCGTCGCGGCCGGCGAAATTGTCGGGCTGGCCGGCGTCGACGGCAACGGACAGACCGAACTGGTCGAGCTGCTGGCCGGCGTGCGCGTCGCGGACGGCGGCAGGGTCGCAGTCGCCGGCCATGGGGAGCGAAGTCTTGCGATGGCGGTGATACCGCAGAATCGCGACCGCGACGGGCTCATCCTCGACATGCGGTTGTGGGAGAACCTGCTCCTCGCGCGTCCGCTCCGGGAGCGGATGACGTCGCGCGGATGGCTCAGTCAGTCGCGCGCGTCGGATCTGTGCGCGGGGCTGATCGCGCGCTTTCGGATTTTCGCTGCCGGACCCGAGTCCACCGCCGGTGCACTTTCAGGCGGCAACCGCCAGCGGCTGGAAGTGGCGCGCGCGATCGAATGCCGCCCACGGGTGATCGTCGCGCACAATATCTGCCGCGGACTTGACCTCGCCGCCACCGCCGATGTGCATCGCACGCTGATCGAGTTCGCGGGGGCCGGCGGCGCCGTGCTGCTGATTTCGAGCGACCTAGACGAGTTGCTGGCGATTTGCGGGCGCCTGATGGTGATCAGCCGCGGCCGGATTCGTGAGACTGGCGCCGACGAGCGCGACCCCGAGCGGCTGGGCCTGCTGATGGCCGGGACCTGGGACTAGAGCGGCGGGCCTGTCGCAATGATCGCATCGATTGCAAAACCGGTTGCCGCGCTCGCGATTGCCCTCGCGATCATCTCGATCGTATTGCTCGCGCTCGGCGCGTCGCCGGTCGGCGTCTTCGCGGCGCTGGCGGAGGGCGCCTTCGGCACCTGGTACGCATTCTCCGACACGATTGTGAAATCCGTGCCGCTGATCTTCACCGGCCTTGCCGTGGCGCTCGCGTTCTCGGGTGCGCTCTGGAATATCGGCGCCGACGGACAATTGACTATCGGCGCGATCGTCGCGGGCGCAGTGGGCCCGCATCTCGGCGGCGTGCCGCATCTGATCGCGATCGCGATCATGTTCGCTGCGGGCGTAGTTGGCGGCGCGATCTGGGGTGGGCTCGCCGGATGGCTCCGCGCGCGCCGCGACGTCAACGAGGTCATCAGCACGATCATGCTCAACTTCGTCGCGGTGCAGTTGCTGTCGTGGATGGTGCACGGGCCGTTGATGGAAGCGTCGGGCGCGTATCCGACCAGCGCACCGATCGCGCGCGCCGCCGAGCTGCAAATCTACTTCGCGCCGAGCCGGCTGAATTTCGGAATCGTGCTCGCAGTGATGCTCGCGGGCGCGTGCTACGTCGCGCTGCAGCGCACCGGCGCCGGCTTCGAGTTGCGCGCGATGGGCCGCAATCGGCGCGC
>DASQHV010000251.1:0-2056 GCA_035631915.1 Candidatus Acidiferrales bacterium
CAGATGGGGTTTCGCGCGTTGCGCGTCATCAATGAAGACCGCGTTCGCGCCGGCGCCGGCTTTCCCACGCATCCGCATCGCGACATGGAAATCATCACCTACGTGCTGGAGGGGGCGCTCGAGCACAAGGACAGCCTGGGCACCGGTTCGATCATTCGCGTCGGCGAGGCGCAACGGATGAGCGCCGGACTTGGAATCACGCACAGCGAATTTAACCATTCGCGCACCGAGCCGGTGCATTTTCTGCAAATCTGGATCGAGCCGGCGCGGCGCGGAATCGCGCCGGGTTACGAGCAACGCGCAATCGATCTCGCCGCCGCGCGCGGCCGGTTAGTGCAAATCGCCGGACCCAGCGGCCACGCCAACGGCGGCGTTACGATTCATCAGGACACTGCGCTGTCGGTGGTGAAACTCGAGCGCGGACAATCCGTCGAGGCGAACATTCGAAAAGGCCGGCATGCGTGGCTGCAAGCCGCGCGTGGCAGCGTCGCGGTGAACGGCCTCAAAATGGACGAGGGCGACGGCGCCGCGATCAGCGACGAGTCGAACGTGACGATAGTTGCCGACTCGCCGGCTGAAGTACTGCTGTTCGATCTGGCGTGAGTCGCGCGCGACTTGCGCGTCAGGCTGGGCGGGTCGCTGCGCGAAGTCGCGGCAGATCGTAGTCGAGTAGTTCGTCGATCCGCTCGATCGTTACATCCGCGGCGCTTGCATACTTCGCCGTTTCCTTTTCATCGGCAGCGTAGTGTCCCTGGCGCGGAAAGACCGTGGTGACGCGTTTGCCCCACGCCTGCTTGACGCTGGCGAGGATTCGCACCTTGTCGTCGACCAACACGTAGTGATCGGCGGGGTAGCGCGCCGCCACGTCCTCGAGTTCGTTCTCCTTGTGGATGTAGATCATCACCTTGCCGTTGACCGCCTCGCGGATTCCCGACCGCTCCACCTTCAGCGGCTGAAAGATCATGTCGCCGTCGGAGAGGATCGCCGTCTCGCCGAATTGCTTGAATTTTTCGATCGCGTCCAGCGCGCGGGGAAACAGGCGGTTGGCGAAATGGTAGTTCATCAAGAAGTATGAAACCGACATGATGTTGAAGTCGCGCGGATGCAAAACCCGGTAGCGCTGCAGTGCGCCCAGGTAGTCAGCGTAGCCGAGCTCGGTGCGCAGCTGTTCGAAGTATTCCCAGTAGCGTGCCGCCTGGTCGTGACCGATGTCGCGCTCGAGATGGTGCATCAGGTCGGCGACTACGTGATCGTTGTCGAGCAGCGTGTTGTCAACGTCGAAGAGGAAGACGGTGTGGTCTGCGGGCATCGGGTCAGTTTCTCCGCGACATATGATTGCGATTATCGCGACTCATGCCAAACGGTCTTGAGGCGACGGGCAGATTGGCTAGTCGAGCGGCGGGAGCGGGGTGGCGCCGCTGGCGCTGGATTGATAGCACGCCTCGACCAGCGCCATCGTGCGCAATGCGTCCTCGACGCCAGATACGAGCGCCGGATCCTCGCCGGCCGCGAAACGCTGCACATTGGACATCGGGCCTTCGAACGCTTCGAGAAACCACGATCCGCGAAGCGTCACATTGCTCCACTCGCCGCCGGTCGTCGCGATTTCAAGCGTGTCGGCCTCGCCGGCCGGGTAGTTCAGATTCACGCCCATCTTGGCGATCGCGGCAGCTTGCGTGCCTTCGATCTTGAGCTGCGACATCCCGTAGCGCGCGCCGAACGTGTGCGCGTGATTCATCGTCAAGCTGCATCGAACGGTGTCGCCGTAGTCGAGGATGATGCTGGTGCGGGTGTCGGAGTAGTCGGGCATCGCGGGATGCGACACGCCCTTGCAGTACACGCCGCGCGGCTCGCCGAGAATTGAGCGAATCAGGTCGAGGTAGTGTATCGAATGCATCAGCACTTCGAGCCGCGGCACGCCCTTGAGGAACGCCCAATAGTTCCACGGCGTGTGCAGGTTGATTCGCACCTCGACGTCCAGGATTTCGCCGAACGTCCCGCGCGCGAGCGCATCCTTGAGCGCGAGCATGTTGGGCGCGAAGCGGAGCTGAAAGTT
>DASQHV010000252.1:0-4538 GCA_035631915.1 Candidatus Acidiferrales bacterium
AAGAGACCGAACGGGATCGGCGTGGCGCGCACGAACATGCCGAGGCCGAAATGCGTGAGCGCGGCCTGGAATTGTGCGTCGGTGATGGCGCCGAGCTGCTTGGAATACTCCATGTTGAATGGTGCATGCGAAACTAGATCAGCCCGCGAGCTTGGCGCGCAGCAGGTCGTTGATCATTTTTGGATTCGCTTTCCCGCCCATCGCCTTCATGACAGCGCCGACGAAAAATCCGTAAAGCTTATCGCGGCCGGCGCGATACTCAGCGAGCTTGTCCGGTTCCGCGGCGAGCACCTTGTCGATGGCGGCGGCGATCGCGCCTTCATCGGAAACTTGCGCGAGTCCGAGCTCGGCGATCACGGCGGCGGCGCCTTTCCCGGACTTGACCATCGCGGGAAACGCAGTCTTGGCCGCATTCAGGCTGACCTTCTGCTCCTCGATCATGTGCAGCAGCATGCCGACTTCGGCCGGAGGCGGCACTGCCTCGCCGATTGGTTTGCCAGAGTCATGCACGACGCGCAGTACTTCGGTCATCACCCAGTTGGCGGCGCTCTTGCGATTTTTCAAACCCGGCAGCGTCGCCTCGAAGTAGTCTGCGACCTCGCGATCGGCGATCAGCACGCCCGCTTCGTAGTCGGTCAGCCCGAGCTCTTTGACGTAGCGGTCGCGTCGCGCAGCCGGCAGTTCAGGCATCGTCGCGCGCACGTTTTCGACCATCGCGGGCGTTACGACCAGCGGCGGCAAGTCGGGCTCGGGAAAATAGCGATAGTCATTCGCATACTCTTTTGAGCGCATCGGACGCGTTTCCTTGCGCGCCGGATCCCACAGATGGGTTTCCTGCGGGACTTTGCCGCCCGACTCGATCAATTCGATTTGGCGCCCGATCTCATACTCAATTGCGTCTTCGACAAAGCGAAACGAGTTGAGATTTTTAATCTCAGTCTTGACGCCGTACTCAGTCGCGCCGCGCTTCCGAACCGAAACGTTGCAGTCGCAGCGGAAACTTCCTTCCTCCATCTTTCCGTCCGACGCCTCGACGTAACGAAGTATCGCGCGCAGTTGGCGCAGATATGCTCCGGCCTCGTCAGCCGAACGAAGATCAGGCTCGCTCACTATTTCGACTAACGGCACGCCCGAGCGGTTGAAATCGACCAGGCTCGAATTCTCCGCGTGGATATTCTTGCCGGCGTCTTCCTCGATATGGATTCGCGTCAGATGAATTCGTCGCGCTTCGCCATTGCCACTTGCCGGCAGATCTATGTATCCGCCTTTACATATCGGAGTCTCGTACTGACTAATCTGATAGCCCTTCGGCAGGTCAGGATAAAAGTAACTTTTGCGATCGAAAATAGAGTAAGCGGTTATTTCGCAGTGCGCCGCGAGTCCCATTCGAATAGCCAATTCGACCGCGCGGCGATTCAGCACCGGCAGCACTCCGGGCATTCCCATGCAGACCGGACAGACGTTTTCATTCGGCCCCGCGCCGAAGGTGGTCGAGCACCCGCAGAAGAGTTTCGATTTCGTCAAAAGATGGGTGTGGACTTCGAGTCCGATCACCGCTTCGTACGCGTCGCGATTCATCACAGATGTTCCATCGTCAGATCGCCGGCTGGCGCGGCTTCAATGCTCCAGCACGTTCCCACGCGTCGCCAGCGCGCAAAATCGTTTCCTCGCTGAACGGCGGCCCGATCAGCTGCATTCCGATCGGCAGGTTGTTCGCATCGTAGCCCACCGGAATCGACATGCCGGGCAGGCCCGCCAGGTTCACGGAGATCGTGAAAATGTCCGACAGGTACATCGTGAGCGGATCGGCGGTCTTCTCGCCCAGCTTGAACGCGGTGGTCGGCGCGACCGGCGTCACGATCAGATCGCACTTCTCGAACGCGCGCTCGAAGTCGTTGCGAATCAACGTGCGGACCTTCTGCCCTTTGAGGTAGTAGGCGTCGTAGTATCCGGCCGAGAGCGCGAAGGTGCCGAGCATGATGCGCCGCTTTACTTCCGCGCCGAAGCCCTTCGCCCGCGTCGACTGGTACAGCGCGATATGGTCGTCGGCGCCGACGCGGAGGCCGTAGCGGATGCCGTCGTAGCGCGCGAGATTGGCGCTCGCCTCCGCGGTTGCGACCAGGTAGTACGCTGCAATCGCGTAGCCGGTGTGCGGCAGGGAGATATCCACGAGCGACGCGCCGAGCGACTGGAAATTCTTGAGCGCCGCGCGAATCGACTGCTCGACTTCCGGCTGCATCCCCTCGACGAAATATTCCCGGGGCACGCCGATGCGGAGTCCCTTCGCGTCGCCGGTCAGCGCCGCCGCGTAGTCGGGGACGGCGCGCGCGGAGCAAGTCGAGTCGCGCGGATCCACGCCCGCGAGCGTGCGCAAGATGATCGCGGCGTCGCGCACCGACTTGGCGAACGGGCCGACCTGGTCGAGCGACGACGCGTACGCGACAACGCCGTAGCGGCTGACGCGGCTGTAGGTCGGCTTGATTCCGACCACGCCGCAGAACGACGCCGGCTCGCGGATCGATCCGCCGGTATCGGTGCCGAGCGCGCCGAGGCATTCGTGCGCCGCGACCGCTGCCGCGGAGCCGCCCGAGCTGCCGCCCGCGACGCGCGAGAGGTCGTGTGGATTCAGCGTCGGCCCGAAGGCGGAATTTTCCGTCGACGAGCCCATCGCAAATTCGTCCATGTTGGTCTTCCCGACGAACACCGCGCCGTCGGCGCGGAGCCGCTCGATCACGGTCGCGTCGAACGGCGGGACGAAATTCTCGAGTATGCGCGACGCGCAGGTGGTGCGCACGCCGGCGGTCGCATAGATGTCCTTGATGCCGAGCGGGATTCCGCACAAGGCGGGGGCGTCGCCCGACGCGAGCCGCTTGTCGGCGGCGTCGGCCTGCGCGAGTGCGTCGGTGTCGCAGACGGTGATGAAGGCGTTGAGCTTGCGATCGATGGCGGCGATTCGATCGAGGCAATCGCGCGTAAGCTCGCGCGCGGAGATGTCGCGTTTGCGAAGGCGTGCCGCGGCCTCGGCGATCGTCAGTTTGTTCAGCTCGGATGGCATCGTGGAAAATTGTCTGCCCGCTTGGGCACTGCGAAAGTCTTCTATTCGATAATCTTTGGAACTTTGAAGTAGTTGCGATCGCGCGAGGGCGCATTCGCGAGCATCGCCTCGGCCGCCGGCGGGTTCGTCCGCTCGTCGTCGCGCATCGGCGTTCCCGCCTCGCCGACTTGCGCCGTCGGCGCGACGTTCGCCGTGTCGAGCTCCGCGAGCTTGTCCACGTAGTCGAGCATCTCCGCCATGTCCGCGCGCATCCGCTCTTCTTCGGCCGGCGTGAGCTCCAGCCGCGCGAGCAGCGCGACGTGGCGCACCTGCTCGAGCGTAATTTTCGATTCAGCCATGACGATTCCGCGCAAATCGTAACATTACGCGCGATCCATGTCAGGGCCGCTCGCGCGGAAGGGTAAATCACTCTATTGAATGTGAAACCCGCCGTGGGTTTCACGCTTCCCTGGGCAGGGGTGACCCCTGCACCCAATGTCAGGATGAAGATGCGGGACTTCGTCCCTGTTAGAACTGTTTGGGGGGACGATTCGTTTGCGAGGGAAGGCAAATCACTTTATTCAATGTGAAACCCGCTGGAGCTTACTGGAACGGGGGACGCATCGGGCAAGGGGGCAACGTGAAGCCGCGCAGTATCGTGGCTCGGACTGGCGAGTGGATCGTGCGGATGCGGGCGCGGCTGCCGCTCGGTCGCCGCGGTGAACGCGCTGCTGAAAAGTATCTGAAGCGCATGGGCTACAGGATCGTGCGGAGAAATTTTCGGGCGGCGGGAGCGGAGATCGATCTCGTCGCGATGGAGGGCGAGACGCTGGTGTTCGTCGAAGTGAAGACGCGGCGCGGGACGGGCGCGGGCGCGCCGGAGGAGGCCGTCGACGCGCGCAAGCAGACGCGGATGCGCCGCGCGGCGGAGGCATTTGCACTGCAATACCGCGTCGGCGAGACTGGGATGCGCTTCGATATCGTCGCGATCGACGCGGCGGGCGGACGGATGGAAATCGAACTGCTTCGGAACGCTTTCTGACTACCGGGAAATACGGACTGACTATCGGAACACGTACTACGCAATGCTGGATATCAAGCTGATTCGCGAGCATCCCGACCTCGTCAAGGCTGAACTGGGCAAGCGCGGCGTCGAGGCCGCCGAAGTCGAGCGGGTGCTCGTCGCCGACCAGCGCCGGCGCAAAATTCAGGCCGAGCTCGACCAGTTGCGCGCCGAGCGCAAGCGACGCTCGAAGGAAGTAGGCAAGCTGCCGCCCCAGGAGCGCGAGGCTGCGATCGCGCAGATTCGGCAGGAGGAGGCAGACGAAGCCAAGGCCGCGAGCTTGATCGAAGACCATGGAGAGTCTGCGCCTGCCACGCGCAGTCCGATCGTGCAGGCGGCAATCGATCTCGCGGCGGCGGAGCGCGACACCGAAAGTCTTGCGCTGATGCTGCCCAACATTCCGCGACCGTACGTGCTCGTTGGTGCGAGCGAGGCCGACAA
>DASQHV010000253.1:0-16682 GCA_035631915.1 Candidatus Acidiferrales bacterium
CGCGAGTTGCGC
Organism: Candidatus Acidiferrales bacterium; assembly: GCA_035631915.1. Taxonomy (GTDB): domain Bacteria; phylum Desulfobacterota; class Binatia; order Binatales; family Binataceae; genus Binatus. Next base: position 13 of record DASQHV010000253.1, read on the forward strand.
GTGACTCGCGCGCAGTGCGCGTAGTCCGCGTCGAGCGACGACGCGGTCGCGGACATGACGCCGTCGCCGTCCACGCGCTCAACCTTCCAGTCGTCCACGAATCGCGTTCCATCCAAGACTGAGGTAGTCGAGTTTCGTCAGCTCCGGACGCTTCCGGAACACGTCGTAGTTGATACGTTCGATCGCGCGCAGAATCGCAAGGCCGCCGCCTGCAAACATCGCGATATCGCGCCTGAGCCGCGCGTCGACTTGATTGCGCAGCTCCCCGCCCTCCAACAGCATCGCGCGCGCGACCTCCACTTCATGACGCATCAACTCGACGAACGGCGCGCCGCACTCGGCGCCGGCTCTCAGAGCCGCCAGCATCGACGCGTCGACGCCGAAGCGCTCCATGTCGCGGCGCGGAAGATAAATTCGCCGCTTGTCGAGATCGACGGCGACGTCCTGCCAGAAGTTCGCCAGCTGAAGGCCGCTGCAGACGAGGTCCGACAGATGCTGTCGCGCGGCGTCGCGGTAGCCGAACAGGTAGAGCACCAGGCGGCCGACCGGATTCGCGGAGTTGCGCGAATAGCCGAGCAGCTCGTCCAGCGTGTCGAAGCCCTTGAACTCGACGTCCGATCGAAACGCCGCGAGCAGGTCCAGAAACGGCTCGCGCGGAATTTTGAACTTGCGCACCGTGTCGGCCAGCGCGATGAACACCGGATGCCGCGGCGCGCCGGCGTACGCCGAATCGAGCTCGCGCTCCCACGCGTCGAGCATCGCGAGGTCGTGATGCTCATCGGCGAAGTCGTCGGCCATGCGCGCGTACGCATAGATCGCGTGCATGTGCGGGCGCATCTGGCGAGGCATCAACCACGACGCGATCGTGAAATTTTCGTAATGAGATTTCGCCAGCCGCGTGCAGAACGCGTACGCGCTCGCGACGTCGAACGTTCCCGGCGGCGGCGCAGCCGTTGGCACTCCTCCGGCGGCGTACAGCGGCCCGCTTTGCACGTTTGCGCGCGCGGTCGCCATCGTCGTCAGGCCGCCGCCGACTTCGCTCCGATCAATTCGCGGGCGCGAGCGCGGGCCCAGCCGTCGGTTTCGAGCAAATCCTCCAGCGTGCGCGCCGCCGCATTCTGATGGCGCGCCATCACGCTTTCGAGATGCCGCGGAATGTCGACGAATCGCACGCGTCCCGCCAGAAATGCCGCGACCAATTCCTCGTTCGCCGCATTCAGACACGCCGGCATCGTGTGTCCCGCGCTGAGCGCCTCGTACGCCAGGCGCAGGCATGGGAAGCGCGCCAGGTCCGGTTCCTCGAACGTCAGCCGCGAATTCTCGGCGAACGACAACGGCCGCAGATGCTCCAGCGGCAGCCGCTCCGGATACGCCAGCGCATACGCAACCGGAATCGCCATGTCCGGTATCGCCATCTCCGCAATCACCGAGCCGTCGATCATTTCAACCATCGAATGAATCACGCTCTGCGGATGAATCACGACTGCGACCTGCGCGGCGTTTAGATCGAACAGCCAGCGCGCCTCGATCACCTCGAGTCCCTTGTTCATCAGCGTCGCCGAGTCGATCGTGATTTTGCTGCCCATCCGCCACGTCGGATGATTCAGCGCCTGCTCGACGGTGATCGCCGCAAATTTGTCCGCCGCCAGTTCTCGAAATGGCCCGCCCGACGCGGTGAGAATAATCCGCTTGAGCGAGGCGCGTCCGCGCCCCTCCAGACACTGGAAAATCGCATTGTGCTCACTATCGACGGGCAGCAGCCGAACACGATTCTCGCGCACCGCCTCCGTGATCAGCTCGCCCGCGATCACCAGCACTTCCTTGTTCGCAAACGCGATATCCTTGCCGGCCTTGATTGCGGCCATCGTCGGCGTCAGACCCATGGCGCCGACCAGCGCCGACATCACCAGCTCGGCCGCAGGATGCGTAGCGACGGCAATCGCGCCCGCCAGCCCATGCATCACCGTCACGCGCTTGTCGCCCAGGCGCGTTTCGAGCTCGCGCGCAAGGTCGGGCGTCGCCACCGAAACCAGCTCGGGACGAAATCTCGCGACTTGCTTTGCGAGCAAATCGAGGTTGCGCCCCGCGGCCATCGCAGCGACGCGAAACCGCTCGGGAAAGCGGCCGACCACGTCGAGCGTTGTTACGCCAACCGATCCGGTCGAGCCGAGAATTGAAATCGTCTTCATCGCGTCGCGCTCAGCGCGAATTGGTCTCGATCAAACGCCTGCGGAGGCGCCCCAGCGCCATCAACGGAAAGTAATGCGCATACATGTAGTAGCGGAGATAGAAGTGATTCGGAAATCCGTTGCCGGTCGATTCGGTCTCGGTCCAGGCGCCGTCGTCGTTCTGCCGCTCTGAGAGCCATTGAGCGCCGCGAATGACATGCTCGCTGACGCCGGCCTCTCCCGCGATCAGTGCAATCATCGCCCACGCAGTCTGCGAGGCGGTGCTGGTGCCGCGGCCGCGCCACGACCGATCGCGATCCGAAAGCGGGCTCTCGCCCCATCCACCGTCAGGATTCTGCTTTGACTTCAACCACTCGACCGCGCGCTTGATCCACGGCTGGTTGATATCTACGCCGATCGCGCGCAGACCCGACAGCGCCGACGACGTGCCGTAAATGTAGTTCACGCCCCACCGCCCCCACCATCCGCCGTCGCGCGATTGGTTTCGCTTGAGCCATTCTACCGCGCGCTTGGCCACGGGATGATCGCTCCGATAGCCGACTGCGCCCATCATCTCGAGCACGCGACCGGTCAGGTCCGGACACGACGGATCGGTGACCGCCTCGACGTCGGCCAGCGGCATCTGGTTGAGCCAGGTCGAATCGTTGTCGGCGTCGAACGCCGCAAACCCACCGTCGCGCGACTGCATGCCCATCACCCAGTTCGCGCCGGTCGCGATCGCGCGTTCCTTCGCCGCGCGGTCGTCGCTCTCCGCATCCGCCAACACCGACAGGATCACCGCGGAGTCGTCCACGTCGGGATAGCAGTCGTTGTAGAACTCGAACGCCCAGCCGCCCGGCTCGAGCTTGGGCCTCTTCACCGACCAGTCGCCCTTCTTGAAGATCTGATGGTCAATCAGCCATTGCGAAGTTTTCTTCAGCGCCGGGTCGTCGGCCGCCACGCCCGAGTCGAGCAGCGCGCGGCCCGCCAGCGCCGTATCCCAATTCACCGAAACGCACGGCATGTACATCGCGCGATCCTCGAAATTCCAAATCAGCTCGTGCGACGCCTCCAGCGCCTTTTTCATCACCGGATGGTCATTGCGGTACCCGTTGGCTTTCAGAGCCATCGCGCTCAGCAGGTAGCACGGCTCGATCCCGCCCCACGAGCCGTTGGCCTCCTGGTGCTCGACGATCCAGCTCTCGACCCGATGCAACGCGCGCGCGCGCAGTGACTTCAGATGATGCCGGCTGTAGGCGCGCAGTCCGCGATCGACGAAGTTCAGCGCGTTGCGGAGCGAGAGCAATTTTTTTCCGCGCGGCTGATGGAACTTCGTGAAATGCGGCGGCTCGATGAACAGTTCCAGGACGCCGCGCTGATAGTCGATTTTCTTCTCCGGGCGCGCCGCCTGTAGCAGCATCAGCGCCATCAAGGTTCCACGCGCCCACGATCCGAGTTCGTAAATGTTGACCGGAAACCAGTTCGGCAGCAGCGCGATTTCGACCGGCAGCGCCGCCGTCGCGTCCCAGGTAATTTGCCCCATCGCCGCCAGGTAAAAGCGCGCGAGCGTCCCGCAGTTGACGATCCCGCCCTTCGAAAGAATCCAGCGCCGCGCTGCCGCCATCGGCTCGTCGCCGGCGCGCATCCCGGTGAGCTTCAACGCGAAGTAGCTCTCGATCGTGGTCGACAGATAGCCCTCGCCGCCCTGGTAAAGGTTCCAGCTGCCGTCGGCGCTTTGCGCGTCGAGCAGATATTTTTTCAGCCGCGCCTCGAGTTCGAGATCGACCGAGTCCATAAAGTGATTGAAGATTATGAATTCGGCATTCATCTCCGCGTTGGCTTCCAGCGCGCCGTGCCAGTAACCCTCGGGCTTCTGCAACGCGATCAGCGAACGCTGCGCGCGGTCGATCGTGTAGTCGAGCTTCGCGACCGACTCGTCACGCGGCGAAATCGCCACCGCCGAATTTTCCATTTCAAGCGCCTGACTCATAGTTCCTCAAACTCTTTCGGTTGCGGGGCGCAAACCCCGCATCTAAATTCTTTCATCTACGGAATCACGGCGCACTTGAGCACCGTGCCCTTGTCGAGCATCGCAAAAACTTCCGCCAGGTCCGCGAGGCGCATCCGCGCGTTGACGATCGCGCCCGCGTTCAGCCGGCGCGCTGCAAGCAACTCGAAGGCGGCGCGGACATCGCGCGGCCGGAAATGAAACGGCGCGATCAACGTGAGATTGTCGTAGTGCATCCGGCGCGTATCGACGCTGAGCGCCGTGCCTGCCGGGCATCCGCCAAAAAACACCACGCGCCCGCCCCTGCGCACGTGCGCCAACGCGTCGCTCCAGCCTTCGACCTGTCCGGTGCATTCGATCACCAGGTCCGGCCCAAAGCCGCCGTTTAGGCGCGCCACTTGCCGATCGGCGTCTTCGGCGCGCGCGTCGATAATCGCGTCGGCGCCAATCTCGGCCGCCCACTTCAAACGCTCCTCACCGCGGCCGAGCACGACCACTTCGCGCACGCCGGCCGACTTCAGCACGAGCATGTGCAGTAGGCCGAATGCGCCGCCGCCGATGATCAGCGCAGTTTCCGATTTCGCCGGTCGCGCCAGCTCCTGTGCGTACACCACGCATGACAGCGGCTCCAGGAGCGCCGCCTCTTCGAACGGCAAGTGCGCGGGCTTGACAAAAGTGTTGCGCGCCACGACATGCGCCGGCAGTAGCAGCGCGTCCGCGTACGCACCAAAAACCATCTTGTCCATCGCCTGCGCGCAGAGATTTTCCTGGGCGTGCTGGCAATAGAAACAAATTCCGCACGGCGCGGTCGGCGCCGACATTATCTCGTCGCCGACCTTGAATGCGGTCACGCCCGCGCCCACCTCCGCGACCACGCCGGAAAATTCGTGGCCGAACGGCGTCGGCATTTTCCAAATCGGATGCCCACGGCGAAAAGTCTTGAGGTCCGTCCCGCAGCTCAGGGCGCAGCGCACTTCGATCAGCAACTCGCCGACTCCCGGACGGGGCGGGACGAAGTCGCGCAGTTCCAGCCGCCCGGGCTCGACCAGCACCGCCTGCCGCGCAGATACGCCGTCGGACACGTGCGCCTCGGCCAAGCTCACAGCCGCCGCTCCACGACGAAGGTCGCGAGATGCCGCAGCGGCTCGGCGCTCTCGCCCAGGCCGTCGAGTGCGCGATGGGCCCGGCGCTCGAGCTCGCGCGCCATGTCCTGCGACCGTTCGATTCCGAGTATCGACGGATAAGTCGCCTTGCCGCGCTCGCTGTCTTTCTGCGCGCGCTTGCCCATCTGCTCGGACGAGCCTTGCACGTCGAGCAAATCATCAACGACCTGGAACGCCAACCCGAGCGCGCGCGCGTACGCGTCCAGCGAGTCGATCTGCGTGGCACTCGCGCCGCCCATCCGCGCGCCGCCGCGCACCGACGCCAGGAACAGTGCGCCGGTCTTCTTGCCGTGCAGCTCTTCCAGTTCCTCGATCGTTTTCGATTTGCCCTCGCCGAGCAGATCGATCACCTGCCCGCCGACCATCCCCGCCGAGCCCGCGGCGTGCGCCAACTCGGCCACCGTATCGAGCACGACCTCGCGCGCGACGCTGCTCGGCGTCGAGCGCGCGAGCACCATGAAGGCATCGGTCAGCAGCGCGTCGCCCGCCAGCGTCGCGATCGCTTCACCGTAAACCTTGTGATTGGTGGGACGGCCGCGGCGAAAGTCGTCGTCGTCCATGCACGGCAAATCGTCGTGGATCAATGAGTAGGTGTGAATCATCTCGACCGCGCACGCGAGACCCATCGCCGTGTCGAACTTGCCGCCCACCGCCTCGCACGACGCGAGCACTAGTATCGGCCGCAGGCGCTTGCCGCCCGCAAGCAGGCTGTAGCGCATCGCCTCGTAGAGCCGCGCCGGCGACGCCGCGTGCCCGTCGACGACGCTCGCGAGCGCCTGCTCGACAATCCGCGCCCGCTCCTTGAGATAGCGACCCAGCTCGAACACTGTCAGATTTCCCTCGACTGGCGCGTCCGCTCCTGGAGCGCCTGCGGCTCGACGACCGACCTACGCCACGTAGTGCCGCACCATCCGCCACGAGTCCTTCAGGCTCTTGCCGAAATCCAACGCCACGGTCCCTTCGAATCCCGAATGGAGCTTGCAATCGCGGCAGCGAATATCCTGCTTGGTGCGATAGTACTCCCAGTCGGTCGCGCCGTGCAGTTCGGCGAACGTCTTGTAGTGCCCGTTCGTGATCAGGTAGCACGGGCCCTTCCAGCCCTGCGGATTGCGCGTCACCGTCGTCCACGGACTGCACGTGAGGTCGCGCTCGCCGACCAGGTAGTCCAGGTAGATCGGCGTGTTGATGATCTTGTAGTAGTCCGACATCTCGCGTACGCGCCGGAACTTGTACGGCATCTCTTCCTTGCGCAAGTACTCGTCGTCATTGTTCAGCACCTGGTAGTGGTATCCGGGGCTGAGCAGCATCCCGTCCACGCCGAGCGAGGTCAGGTACTTGATCATGTCCTCCAGCTCTTCGCTGGTCGTTTCGCGGAAGACCGTGGTGTTGGTCTGCACGCGATAGCCCTTCTCCTTCAGCAGCTTGATCATCTTCACGACGATATCGAAATGCCCCTGGCGGTCGGTGACGCGATCGTTGGTCTCGCGCATCCCGTCCAGGTGAAGGTTGAAGCTCAGGTAGGGACTGGGCGGAACCTGCTTGACGAACTTCTCGAGCAGGATCGCGTTGGTGCAGATCATGACGTGGCGCTTCTGATCCTCGATCAAGCCGCGCGTCAGCGGCACGATATGCTTGTACATCAGCGGTTCGCCGCCGCAGATCGAAACGATCGGCGCGCCCGCCTCCTCGGCCGAGTACAGTGCCGCGTCGAGCGGCATCATGTCGCGGATGGTGTCCTTGTACTCGACGATTCGACCGCAACCGATGCAAGCCAGATTGCACGCATGCAGCGGCTCGAGCATCAGCACCAGCGGAAAATATTTTTCACCCGCGCGCTTCTTCGCACTCATGTAGCGGCCCAGGTCGATCATCTGTCTCAGCGGGATACGCATACCAGCGCTTTCTCCTGCAGGTTGAAGAGAGTTCAGGCGGCCGAGCTGCCGCCCTGATGTTCCGACGAAGCGGAGGGCGGCGCAGACGCGTCGCCAAAAAGCCACTCGTTTACCATCGCCACCGCGCCTTCCGGATCGACGGCGTTCGCACCCATGAACAGGTACTCGATCAGCAGACCGTTCAGCGCCGAGAGCAAAAATCCCGCCGCCGCTTCCGGCGCCGCGTTGCGTGTGCAGATACCCTTGCGCTGCGCACTCGCGATCAACTCGATCAACATCGCGCGGTACCCGCTGTAGAGTTTCAGCACCTGGTCGTTCAGGCTTTCCGAAAGATGCTGATCGTGGAGCATCTGCGCCAGGAAGAATCGCACCGAGCTGGCGTTGTCGCGCACGAACAGCAGGTAGAATTCGACCAGCTTCTGAATCTGCGCCCGCTCGTCCATCGCGGCCGCCTCTTCGGCAAAGTCGATAAAGTACGGCTCGAGCAGCCGGTTCAGCACCGCGACAAACAGCTCTTCCTTGGTTTTGAAATGCCAGAAGATCAGCGCCTTGCTGACGCGCGCCTCGCGCGCCACTTCGGACATCGAGGTCTCGTGAAACCCGCGATTCGCAAACAGATGCATCGCGGCCTTCAGAATCTCGTCACGCGAATCCTGCGACTGTGCACGCGGTTCCGCGCTGCCTGATTTGACCTGCGATGCGCCCATTGAGCGTTCCTGAATCCTTAAACCTTTTTTCGAGTCGGCTGCCGGGTGATTCGGAGTGACCGGGATGCCGCCGCTAACCATTCGGTCAATCGCCAACTTTACTGGCTGACCGCCGAAAGTCAAGAGCGCCCGTCCGAGCGGTCAGTCGGTCAGGACTGCCGACGGCGATCTGTTCCCTGGCGAACAAATGGTTGCTAAATCGCCGGCATCTCAAGCCAATTTTATTTCTGCCGAACCGATGGACGAAGACTCGCGCGCAGCAGCGATCACGCTCAACGCCGCCCGCGCCTCTTCAAGATTGAGCCTGGCCGTCGCCGATTCCGGGCCTTCCGTAACAGCGCGTTCAAAGTCTTCGGCCACGCCTGCGAACCACGCCGAATGATACGAATCGTCGGCCATATCGGGCACCGACAAATCCGCGGAACCGCCCGCGCGATCGGTCAGCGTCACGCGCTCGCCATCGATTTCGATCGATCCCTTCTCACCCTCGATCAGCGCCGACGTTTTACGCACCGCCGACCGCCACGAAAGATGTGCGCGCCCGACTGCTCCATTCACGAATGAAACTCGCACTTCGGCAACGTCCTCGACGTCGATACCGGCTGCGGATTCGAGCCGCGCCGAAACAGTAGTCGGTGCGTCGCCCCCGGCCAGCCATCGCATCAGGTAGAAGACGTGCCAGCCGTGATCGATCAGAATGCCGCCGCCCGACGCGCTGGATCTGCGCCAGCGTCCTCCACTGCCGCCCGCGCCGGCCGGTTCGGTGCGCAGCCGCTCGATTGAGATGGAACGAATAGCGCCCAGGCGACCTGATTCGATCGCACTCCGCGCCGACGCGTAGGGCGGCGAATGCTTCCAGTTGTGTACGCACATCAGCACTCGTTTTTTCTCGCGCGCGAGACTCGCCAGCTCGTCGAACTCAGCGATCGTCAGGCAGAGCGGCTTCTCGACCAGCACGTGCGCGCCGGCTTCGAGCGCCGCGCTCGCCGCCTCCGCGTGCAGTGCGGGCGGACTAGCGATGTCGACGAAGTCCGGCGCCTCGCCGTCGAGCATCAGGCCGAGGTCGTCGTACACGCGGACGTTTTTGATGAGTCTTATCGCTTCGTGGCGGCGCTCTGAGACTGGATCGTGAACTACGGTGAGATTGATATTCTCGCGCGTACGCCAGCCCGGAAGATGCGCCCTGGCGGCGACTTCGCCGAATCCCGAAATCGCGCCCCGCAGTTTGGACTTGATCGCCATCGGCGGCGATCAGTCTTAATTAAAGCGCCAGCGTGGGCAACCGCGCGGCGCCGACGCGGTGTCCGGCGCACGGATTCAAATCTCGTCGCGCAGAATTCGCGTCGCAACCACCAGCGCGGTGGCGCCCGAGGTGGACATCAGGATCATCCCGATGATGTTGTGGGCGCGCACGCCCAGTACCGCGAAGATGAGCCCGCCGACTACTCCGCCCACCAGTCCCAACGCGATATCGCACATCACGCCGTATCCGTCGCCGTTGAGAATTTTTCCCGCCAGCCATCCTGAAATCAGACCGACTAAAATCCATACCAGCATTGCTCTCAATTCCTCACTCTGTTTTGAGCACCGCCAACAGACTTCGGCGCTCGGAAGAAGTAGAGAGCAAGAGCCCTGCCAGCGCGGATTTCAGTATATTCGTGTGGAATCTGGCGCAGTCCGCCAAGAAACACGCCGCCTCGCTCGGACTGCACGCCGCATTTCGACTGCACCGCGCTGACGTGTGGCGAGCCTCAATCATCCGGCATACAAAATTTGAAGACGTGGAGGAGAAGCAAATGTCACTAGCGAATCAAACCGTCGTAATCCTGGGCGGCAGCACTGGAATCGGTTTCGCAACCGCGAAAGCTGCGGTCGCCGACGGCGCGCGGGTAGTCATCACGGGACGCTCGCGTCAGAAATTGCAGCAAGCTGAGAACTCGCTTGGCAGCGAGGCGCGGGCAGTCGCGCTCGACGTTGCCGACGAGGCCGGCACTCGCGAGCTGTTCGACGGGCTCGACCGCGTCGATCACATCTTCGTGGTCGGCGCCGAGGTCACGCTCGGTGCGAACCTCCGCGGCGACACTGCGGCGTTGCGGCCGGCGATGGACACTCGTTTCTGGGGCTCGGTCTACGCCGCGAAGTACGGCGCACCGAAGATGAAGAATGGTTCCTCGATCACGTTCACCTCGGGCACCTCGGCGCTGCGCCCGCTGCCCGGCGGCAGCGTGGCGTCGGCGTCGTGCGGAGCGGTCGAGGCGTTGGCGCGATCGCTGGCCGTCGATCTCGCGCCGATTCGGGTCAACGCGATCGCGCCGGGCCTGATCGACACGCCGCTGATCGCACAGGTGATGGGTGCGAGAGCCGACGCCGTGATGAAAGACGCGGCGACGCGGCTTCCCGTGCGGCGCGTCGGCGTCCCGGAAGACATCGCCGACGCGGCGCTGTTCCTGATGAAGAACGGCTACGTGACCGGCATCACGCTGACGGTCGACGGCGGACGTCTGCTTATTTAGCAACCGGGCTAAACGTACAATCCGCCGATCTTCTTCAGCATGTTCTCGTAGGTCTCGGGCGTGAAATCGCCGAGGCCCGCGACAAACCGATGCGCTCCCGCTGCGGCGAATTCCTTCAGCCCGTCCTGCACCTTCGCGCGGTCGCCCTGGATCGCGCCCATGATCGTGATGTCCAGCTGCGAGAAGTCGCGCCCCACAGCCGCGCATTCGCGCCGCAGCTCATCCACCTTTTCCTTGAACGCGGGAGCGCTGAGCCGTATCGGGCACCATCCGTCGGCCCATTTGGCGACCCGCTTGAGCGCGTTCTTGTCCAGGCTGCCAATATGCACCGGCGGCCCCATCTTCTGCGCCGGCTTGGGATAGCATCGCACCGGCGGAAACTTGACGTACTTGCCTTCGAACGACGGCTGGTCCTCGCGCCACAGCGCGCGCATCGCCGCGATCAGTTCCGCCGTCTGCGTCCATCGCCGCGGAAAATCGACGCCGAACAATTCACTCTCTTCGCGGAGCCACCCGGCGCCGATGCCGAAAATCAGCCGCCCGCCCGAGTATGCGTCGAGCGTCGCGAGCTGGTTCGCCAGCGCGATCGGCTCATGCTCCGGCACCAGGCAGATGCCGGTCGCGAGTTTGAGCGTCTTTGTCACGGCGGCCGCCATGCTCAGCGCGACCACCTGGTCGGCCATCTGGTGATAGACGGGCGGTATAGGTCCGCCGCCGGGAAATTCCGTTTTCGGATTCGCCGGCAGCGCGGGATGCTCCGGCACCCAGATCGATTCGAAGCCGAGCGACTCCGCGACGCGCGCGAACTCTGCGGGATTCGCATTCTTGCCGGTAAACGGCGTGAGCAAACCAATTTTCATGACACCCTCCTGCGCGAGCCGGGTCGCAATTGCGATTGACTGTTACTTCCAGCCGAAGAATTTTTCTGCCAGCACGAACCTGCCGACGCCCGCCGCTTCTCCCGCCAGCCGGTCGACTTCCTGGTCGCCAATCATCGTCGAGTTTTTCAGATCGACGCCGTACAGCGCCGCCAGGTCCGTGATCATGCCGCCGCGCGGCTTGCGGCATTCGCATTTGTCATCGTCGGTGTGCGGACAGATTTTCCACGCCGTGAGAATGTCGCCGAGCTGACGGTCGAGCTCAGTCAGCGCCGCCTCGACGGCTTCCTGCGTGAACCATCCGCGCCGGATTCCCGCCTGGTTGGTCACGACGAACATGAGATGGTCGTGGATGGGGCTCAACTTTTCCAGCACGCCCGGCAGCAACTCGACGATCACGTTGCCCGTGGCGTCGAGCGACAGTGTGCGTTGCTCGTTCAGCTTGATCAGCGTGCCGCACAAGTCCATGAACAGCGCCGCGTTCCCGTTTTCGCCAGCCATCGCACGCGACTCCTACGCGACGCGCCAGTCCACGCGATCGCGCACGTGGGCGAACACCTCGTCCAAAATCGCGATGCCCGCCTCGGCCTGCGCTTCGGTGATCACCAGCGCCGGGTTGATCCGAATCTTCGGGAAGTAGCCCATGATTACCAGCCCGCGCTTGAGGCACTCGGCGAAAATCAGCTCGGTGACTTTCCGGCTGAGCAACTCCTTCGACTTGAGATCGCGCACCAGCTCGACGCCGATCAGCAGGCCCTTGCCGCGCACGTCGCCGACGAATTCGTATTTCTCCTTCAGCGCCATCAGCTTGGCGAGCATCAGCGCACCGACCCGGCGCGAATTCTCGACCAGCTTCTCTTTCTGGATCGTTCGAATCGTCTCGGCGACGGCGACCGCCGCGAGCGGATTGCCGCCGTAGCTCGACGATGACGCGCTCGGCTTCGCAAACGGCTCCGCCTTTCCCAGTTCGTCGCTCAGCAGAACGCCTGATACGGGAAAGCCGCTGCCCATGCCCTTGCCGATCGTCACGATATCCGGCCGCACGCCGCTGTGCTCGACGCCCCACCATTTTCCGGTGCGGCCGAAGCCGGTGATCATTTCGTCGGCGACGAGCATCGCACCAAAGTCGTCGGCGACGGATCTTATCGCAGGCATCCAGTCGTCCGGCGGAATCACGTTGCCCGCCGTCCCTTGCATCGGCTCCACGACGATCGCCGCGAGCGCACCGCCGCTGCTCATCTTGATTTGATCGCGCGCGAAGTCCACGCAATAGAGCCCGCACTCCGGATACTTCATCTTGAACGGGCAGCGGTAGCAGTCGGCGTAGGGGACGGTGAACTGCCCGCCCATCAACGGTCCGTAGCCCTGCTTGGATTCGTCGCCGATCAAGCCGATCACGCCGCCGGTCTTGCCATGGAAGCCGCCCCAAAAGCTCGCGACTTCATGCTTCTTGGTTTTCGATCGCGCGAGCCTGAGCGCGGCCTCCACCGCTTCCGCGCCGCCGCTGTACAGATGTGCGCGCGTGAGTCCGGCCGGAGCAACTTCGCTCAGCAGCTTGAACGCCTCCGCGCGCTCACGCGTCGCAAAGGTGCCGACGATCAGCCGCGACGCCTGATGCGCCAGCGCTTGCGCGAGTCCCGGATGCCCGTGGCCGAGGCTGGCGACCGCGACGCCCGCGAAGAAATCGACGTAGGTGTTACCGTCGGCGTCGGTCAGCGTCGCGCCTTCGCCGTGATCGAAGGCGAGGCCCGCCAGCAGCGAGATCCGCTGGCGCCCCGGTGCGATATGACGTTGTTCGTTCTCGAAGATCTCCCGCGATTTCGGACCCGGTACCGCGGTCTTGATGTTGGGCAGTTTTCCGTTGGTGGTTGTCATCTGAGGTCAGAGTCTTGGTTCCTTCTTTGGAATGGATTACCGGCCCGGCTGACGCGCCAGCAGCGTCATCGCACGCCGGGCGATCGCGCGCGCGGCGGGACCGCGTACCCGGCTATAACTGGGCCAGTCGTTAAAGTCGATAATCGCAAAACGATCGCCACTCAAGACGGCGTCGCCGCCCCACGCCTCGAGCCCAAGCGCTGCGGCGGCGGTTGAAGCGGCTTCCGACAGCGCGCGGACTGCGGCCTCGGCAACTTCCTCGCCCTCGGGATGCGCCGAAAAATGCGCACCGCCGCCGACGCCGTAAAATTTCACTAGCCGACCCGACGCCTCCTGCTGGATATACGCGAAGCGAATTTTGCGCCGCGAAAAGTCAGCGAGGATAGCCTGCACTTGCGCGCGATCGTCGGCGCGCTGAACGTCATCGGCAGCGAGCGCGTGGAGGTCGCCGCGCTTGACGAACACGCCGGAGGCCAAGTCGACGCCGGCCAGTTTACGAAGGTCGAGCGGCTTGTCCGTCGCGACCAGCGCGCCGGCAGGCGTCGGCACGCCCGCGCGCTCGAGTCCGGGAGCCAGCAAATCGCGGTAGCAGTTGCGAATCGACAGCGCGGAGTTGAGCGCGAGCGCGCCCGCCTGCTCCAGCTCCGCGAGCCGCTTCAGCGCGCGCGGTCCCTGGCACATCGGCAGGATCAGATCGGCGCGCAGCGTCGTGGCCGCGCCAAAGGTCGCCGCGTCGATCGACTCGACCGCGACCCCATCGCGCTTCAGTTCCGCGAGCGTTGCGTCCAGAATTGCCGCGTCGGCGGCGACCTTGCCCGGCGAAAACTCCGGCTCGCGATATACGCCCAAAGCCCGGTAACTCATCAACTACTCCGTATTGCGCGACGCGCCGCCGCGAGATCCGACGCGTCGTCGACGTCGATCGCGCCCGCGATCTCGACCGCACCGAGCCGCATCCCGCGCTCGAGCAGCAGCCCAAGAAAATTGCGCAGCGCGCCGAGTTCCGCGCTGCGCGCAGCGACCGAGAGCTCGAAGATCCGCGTGGACAGGAAATACAGTCCCGCGGTGACGAGGGCAGTCTCCGCGCCGCCCAGCCGCGCGATCGATCGCTCGTTGGTTGCAGCGTCCACCGCCACTTCCGCGAACAGCGGCTTGCTCTCGCCGCGCCATCGCGTGACCGCCAGCACGCCCGCCATACGTCTGTCGTTGTCGCGCCGCGATACCACGCGCTGCGACTCGGCGACGAAGCGCGCAAATTCTGCCGGCGGCACAATCGCATCGACGGTCGACGCCACGAACCAGCCCGGCGCGAGAAATTCGCCGAGCGTCAGCATCGTCTCCATCGAATTTGACGTGTCGCGTACGACGACCCTGACGCGCTCCGGCAATGCAAGCTTCATCGCGGCGGCCAACCGCGAAGTCTCCGAATTGACGACCGCAAGCACCGACGCCGCACCCGCGTCGAGCATCGCGCGCGCCTGCCGCGCGAGCATCGTCTGACCGCCGAGCTCGACCAGCGGCTTCGGAACTTCGGCGCCGCCCGATTTGCGCAGCCGCTCGCCGTGACCGGCGGCCAGAATCGCGCCTTGCAGCGTGGCTACCATTCGAGCTCCGTCACCTCGTCGAGCGACGCGATCGTCCGGTCGGCGACGCTGGTGTCGCCCGCCGCCGAGTTGTTGGAATCCGTGCGAAGCCACACTGTGCGCATCCCGAGTTTTTTCGCCGGCGCGCAGTCCTTGGCGAGTGAATCCCCGATCATCGCGGCCGAGCCGCTGGTGGTGTGCAGTCTTTTCAGCGCGTCCTCGAAGATGCCGGGGTCAGGCTTGAAAATTCCCACGCGCGACGAATCGGCGATTGCGCCGAACAGGCGGTCGAGATGAGTCTCCTCCAAAATGCGGTCGAGGTTGCCGTAAAAGTTCGACACGATTCCCAACTTGTAACGGGGCTTCATCGCACTGAGCACGCCGTGGCTGTGTTCGAGTCCCGCGCGCGTCACCGAGACAAAGGACGAAGTGATGGTCTCGACAATTCGATGCCGTCCGCTCGCGCCGCCGTCTTCGAGCCGCTTGCGCAGTTCGGCGGCCCCGTCGCGCCGGAGAAATTCCAGTTGATGCCCCACGAGGAATCGAATCAGATCGACCAGCCCGAAGCGCGCGACGATTTTGGTTGCGCCGTAGCCGGTCCGCGTCGCGTAGTCGAAAGCCGGATCCAGTTCGGCGCGCGAAATTTCGATTCCCGCCGCGCGATACTGCGCCACGAAGCGGTCGAGCCAATGCGCCGGCCCGTCCAGCGTACCGCCGAAATCGAATAGTAGCGTGGTGACCTGTGCCATGAACCGAAGAATTTTATCAGCCGGGAAGCACAGCCTCTACCCGGTCGGCCGCCGATGCTGCGCGAAGCAACGAAGAATTAATCTGCGATTCGACGCGCGCCGATGAGTGAAATTGCGCCAATTGATTATTTCGCCGCGCGACTGATAGACGGTTAAGCGCATCGCCGTGACGACACGGAATTTTCCGGCATACCTCACTCGAATGATCCAGAATTGCGAGCAAGCCTTGTGAAATCGGCGCGCGCGATTTCCGCGACTGCCGCGATTTGCGCGGCGTTGTGCATCGCGACTACGTCCGCGCGCTTCGCCGTCGCGACTGCTGCCCAAATTCCCGGACCCGCCGAAACCGTCGTGCGCAATTTGATCGAATCGATACGCAAGCTGCATACCACCAACGATGCGGCTGCGCGCGCGAAACTGATTGCTTCAATCGACGATTCGCTGGCAGTGGATGCACTCGCGCCGCAGGCACTCGGCGCGCAATGGGGCAAACTTGACCGTGCGAAGCGCGACGAGTTCAATCACCTGATGCGCGACCTGCTGGAAAAACTGGCTTATCCGCAAGCGTCGCGATTCTTCGCCAGTCTTGTCGTACAGTATGGCCCCGAACAGGCGCGTGGCGCCGAGCGAGTTGTTTCCACGTCCGTGAAGCGGCCGGAGGGCGGCGCGATATCTCTCGACTATGTGCTGCAAAGAACACTGAATCGTTGGCAGGTGGTCGACATAGATCTCGACGGGCAAAGCCTCGCACAAAGCGTCGCGGGGCAGATTCAGGCAGTGCTGAAGCAAGGCTCCTACGAGAGCCTCGTCGCGCAGATGCGCGCGCGCCTGAAGCAACAGCCGAACTCATAGCAGGTGCTTGAAGCTAGTAGCCGGGCTACTCGCGCTCGGATTACGGCTATGTTACCTTGAGCGCGACCACTTGGGAGAAAGCAAACCGGGTTCTAATAAAACATTGCCGATAGAGACTGCACTGATAGCCGCGCCTGACCGCGCGGATAATTCGATCTTCGGCCGGCCTCTGCTGGAGCGCCTGATGATCAATTGCGAACGCGCCGGCGTGACGCGGTTTATCGTGCAGGCGCCGCGCAGCAGCCGTGACGAGGTTGCCCGCGCGATGGGCCGGTTCAAGGG